>CAZVAQ010000084.1:0-15452 GCA_964625145.1 uncultured Candidatus Sumerlaeota bacterium | reverse complement strand
TGCGCGCCGAGGTCGACATCCTGACCATGACGGCCACGCCCATCCCGCGCACGCTGCACATGGCGCTGGCGGGCCTGCGCGACCTCTCCGTCATCACGACACCGCCGCCGGACCGCCATCCCATCAAGACGCGCATCATTCATTGGGAGGAGGAACACATCGCCGAGGCGATCCTGCGCGAGCTCAACCGCGGCGGCCAAGTCTTCTTCATCCACAACCGCGTGCACAACATCAACGAGATCGCCAAGCAGGTGCAGAAGATCGTCCCCCACGCGCGCATCGGCGTCGCCCACGGACAGATGAAGGAATCGGATCTGGAGGACCACATGATCCGCTTCATCCAGCGCGAGTACGACATCCTCATCTCCACGACCATCGTCGAGTCCGGCATCGACATCCCGAACGCGAACACGATCATCGTCAACCGCGCCGACGCGTTTGGCCTGGCGCAGTTGTACCAATTGCGTGGCCGCGTCGGCCGCGAGAAGCGCCGGGCGTACGCGTACTTGATCGTGCCGCAGGGCCAGGCCATCACCGAGACGGCCGTGCGGCGCCTGGCCGCCATCGAGGAATTCACGGAGCTTGGCTCGGGATTCAACATCGCCATGCGGGACATGGAAATCCGCGGGGCCGGCAACCTGCTCGGCAAGGAACAACACGGCATCGTCCACGAGATCGGCTTCGAGCTTTACTGCGAGATGCTGCAGGAGGCCGTGTCGCGCCTGAAGGGCGAGGAGCGCCACGACCAGCACGACGTCGAGATCAAGTGGCCCGTCAGCAGCTACATCCCCGCGCCCTACATCCCCATCGAGACGCAGCGTGTGAACTTCTACAAGCGCCTCTCGCTGATGACGCGCCAGCCGGAGGTGGAGGACCTGGCCACCGAACTGCGCGATCGCTTCGGCGAGCTTCCCGAGCCGGTGATCACGCTGCTGGAGCTCACGCGCGTGCGCCTTGCCGCCGCGAGGCTTCGCATCTCGCTGGTCGAGGCCAGCGTGAAGGGCGCGCGTTTGTCGCTCTCGCGTCCCATGGAGGACAGTCACCGCGAGCTGTGGCGCAAGGCGGCAAAGGAAACGCCCGGCGTCGCCACCGCCGTCGCCGAGAGCATCAACGTCGGCAGCGTCACACTGCGCGACGCCCCGCCCCTGGACCGCATCCGCGCCCTGCGCGATTTCCTCAACAACCTGTACTACATGCAGGAGAAGGAAGAGGAGGAGGCGGCGGAACTCCAGCAGACGGTATGATTCTTCCCCTCGCGCCCGTCAGGCGTTGACAAGGAGCCGGAACTCAAAGTGTGTCGGCTCGGCAAGGTTTGCTCCCTGCCCGTTCGACGTCTGAATGACATCCCTGATGATTCCGGGCGCGTTCCTGTAGAGCTCGTCGATGGACTCCTCCTCCATGAGGCAGCCATCGAGCCCGATGACGGTCGCCCAAAAGCGAACACCGGCCGGGTTCTCGTTTTCGTGGATCTCAACAACGTACTTCATGATGGCCTCCATCGGAACGGGGGGCTACTTCAACCCCGCCTTTTTCAGTATCTGATTCTCCGTGCCCTTGGCGAGAGGTTTGTTGCCGTGAACGGGAACACTTATAGACTCCAGCTGCCCCTGCTTGGTGAGAATGTGGTGGCTCCCGTTGATGCGGACCAACTGCCATCCATGCTTGGCAAGTAACTTGAGCATTTCCTTTCCAGTAGTGGGCATAGTAGCAACCGTGTCGTGACTGGGTTTTTCTGGCGCAACCCCGAGCATTGCTGTCAAGTAGTCAAGAACTGGCGAGTGGACAAGAATCCCAAAACTAACCCGAATCAGACAAACTTCAACCCATCTGCAAAGCCCCGTGAACTGTACCCCGCCGCTTCCCACAACCGCCGCGAGTCCAGGGTCACGTCGCGCGGCCGCAATGACGCGACGCCCGCCTCGGTGCGTGTGCGCTCGCGGATGATGGAGGTGTCGCGACCTCGCGCGGTGCACAACAAGCGGCCCATCTCCACGCGCGTCAAGCCCTCCGGACCGGCGGCATGCCACACGCGGCGTTCGCCAATGTGCAGCGCGGCGAACTCAAGGGCGATGCACAGATCCTCCACATGCACGGGGCTGCGCACTTCATCGCTGAACAGGGTCATCTCGCGACCGATGGCAACGCTTTCCTCCATCCACTTCAGGAATCCGCCGGAGTGCGTGCCCGGCGGGCCATAGATTAGAGGCGCGCGCACCACGACGCCGCGCTCCAGGCCCAGCACGATCCCTTCGCCTTCCACCTTGGTGCGGCCGTATTCGCCCAGCGGCGATGGCGGATCGTCTTCCCGGTAGGGCGCGTGCCGGCCATCGAACGCCAGATCCGTGGACACATATACGAATGGCGCCTGTGGTGTGTGCGTGCGCGCCGCGTCAGCAAGGGCGCGGGTTCCCTCCACGTTGATGGTGCGTGCCGTTTCAGGATCACGCTCGCACGCGTTCATGTCGGTCAACGCCGCGCAATGGAACACTGCCACCGGCCGCAGGTCGCGAAACAACCGCAGCACGCTGCCCGCATCCGCAATGTCGATGGGGATCACATCGGCGCGCGGGATGTGCACCGGGTTGTGATGATTGGTGCCGACGACGATGTTGCCTGCCGCGGCAAAGCGACGGGCCAGATGCTCGCCCAAAAAGCCCGACGCCCCGGTGACGAGCACAGGGCCGTCGTACCGGGGCGCCGAAGGTGTCTGCCGGCTTGCCATGCATTCAGCCCAGAATGCCGCCGCGATCGCCCGAGGACGAGATGCCCTGGATGAATCGCTTCAAGGCGTAGAAGTCGTTGCAGTACCTGCTCGCCTCTTCCAGGTCGACGCGCTTCTCGCGCACCAGATCCGCAAGGCTTTGGTCCATGCTGCGCATGCCCTCGTCGCGGCTTTGCATGACGCTGGCCAGGTCCGCGGCGCGGTCGTCGAGGATGAGCTTTGAGGCGACCTGGTTCACGACGAGGATTTCCTGCGCGGCGCAGCGTCCCTTGCCGTCGGCCGTCTTCACCAGGCGCTGCGTGACGACCGCCGCCAGGTTCAGGGCGATCTGCTCGCGCAGCAGCCGGTGTTCCTCGATGGGGAAGAAGCCGATGATACGCTGGATCGTGTGGACGGCGCCGGTGGTGTGCAGCGTGGACAGCAGAAGGTGGCCCGTCTCCGCAGCCTTGATGGCGATGCGGATCGTCTCCACGTCGCGCATTTCGCCGACCATGATGATGTCCGGGTCGGCGCGCAGTGCCTGGCGCAGGGCCGTGCTGAAGTTCGCCACGTCAAAGCCGATCTCGCGCTGGCTGATGACGCTCTTGTTGTTCGTGTAGCGGTATTCGATCGGGTCCTCGATCGTGATGACGCGCTGTGATTCGCGGTTATTGATCTCCTGGATGATTGCGGCCAGGGTGGTTGACTTGCCCGAACCCGTGACACCCGTGACCAGCGCCATGCCGCGGTTGCGTGCGGAGATCTTCTTCAGCACATCCGGCATCTTCATATCGTCGATCGTGGGGACCTTCACCGGGATGTGGCGCAGCGTGGCGCACAGCTTGCCATCCTGGTAATAGACGACGACGCGGAAGCGCGCGGTGTTCTCGAGTTGGTAGGAACAGTCCACGCCGCGATGCTCTTCCAGCTCGTGGCGCAGGTGCGAAGGCATGATTTCCTTCAGCAGGGCGTTCATCTCGCGGTGGGTCAGGGCATCGGTCTCGACCTTGATGAGGTCACCGTTGATGCGGAAGAAGGGAGCGGCCGCCTCCATGAGGTGAATGTCCGAGGCGCCGTGCTGCACGGCTGTTGCAAAGAGTGCCTTGAAGTTCATGCTCTGCCTTTCGATTCGATTGCGAGGAAACCTGCCTCAAGAGTCGGGGAGCCACTAGCCGTCCGGCCAACCCCGTGCGCAAGGCGAAGGTGCGCCGGGGGGAAGGCAAAATTGGGAGCTCAGAGGTCGAATAAAGGAGCGCTCTGGGCGCCACCGGGTTGCCTCGTGTCATCGCTCCCGCCATGCTGCTTGCCATGGGCTCCCGGCATTTGTCCTTGCCGTCCGTGTTGTCCTTGCCGTCCCTCCCGCCCTTGCCGAACCATCCGCCGCCAATTTGACCAGGAGCCCCCTCCATGCAGCCCACCCATACTGACGAAAGCCAACCCGTCACGGCCGAGGCTGTGCCGGGGGACGTCGGCGTGGTTCGGACCATCCTTGCGGGCGGCCTCATGGGCATCGCCAACATCATCCCCGGTGTTTCGGGCGGCACCATCGTCCTGGCCCTGGGGCTGTACCAAAACTTCGTGGATGCCGTGGCCGACATCACGCGCTTGCGCTTTCGCTTTGCGTCCATGCTTTTTCTCCTTCTCCTCTTCGGCACGTCGTCCGTGACCATCGGCCTTCTCTCCTACCCCATGATCTGGGCGCTGGAGAATATTCACCACATCATGTTTGCCCTGTTCATCGGGCTGACGCTTGGCGGCGTCCCCGTGATCCTGCGGGAGATTCACGGCTTCACACCCCCGGTCATCATCGGGGCCGTCTTTGGCTTTGGCGTCATGGTTGCGCTGGCGCTGGCGCAACAAGTGTCCATCCCTGGCACATGGATCGTCTTCTTCGCGGCCGGCTTGATTGCCTCCGCCGCGATGGTGTTGCCGGGCATCAGCGGGTCGTACCTGCTGCTCATCGTCGGGCTGTACTATCCCATCACCGAAGCCATCAAGAACTTCATCTCCGCCCTGAAGGACATCGACATTTCCGCCGCCTTTTCCATCGGCGCGAGCGTGTTGCTGCCCGTGGGCCTGGGCGTCATCGTCGGCGTGGCGGGATTGACCAATGGATTGAAGTGGCTGCTGGAGAATCAAAAAGCGCCAACCATGGGCGCCCTGCTCGGATTGCTGGTTGGCAGCGTGCTCGGCCTCTACCCGTTCAAGGCGCTGATGGACAAGGGCGAGGTCATCTCCGAGGCGCACGCCGCAACGCCCACCAACATCGTCATCGTGATCGTCGCCGCCGTGGCTGGCTACGCCATCACCATGGCCCTCGCCCGGCTTGGAAATTCCAAGGCCACATCCCATTCCTGATTCATCATCCAGAATTCATAATTGCACTCAAACCGGCACCGCCACCTCGTCCAGCACCTCGCGGATGGCGTCGTCCTCCTCGCGGTGCCATGAGCTGCTCGACTCGAACGTGCGCGCCACGACGACCCGGTGCGCCAGCGCCGGCACGGCCACGGCCTTGATGTCGTCCGGCGTCACGTAGTCGCGCTCGTTGACGTAGGCATATCCCTGCGCGCAACGCCGCAGCGCCAGCAGCCCGCGCGTCGAGCACCCCAGCTCGAACCTGTGCGACGTGCGCGTGGCCTCCGCGATGCGCGTCATGTAATCCAACAGCGAGTCCTCCACCTTCACGTGCGACGTCGCCTCCTGCAGAGCCAGCACCTCGTGCACATCCAACACCGGTTCCACCGCGGCTTCCGTCATGGCCAGCCGCTGCTCGCGCAGGATGCGCACCTCGGACTCGCGGTCGGGATAGCCCAGGTGCAGCCGCATCATGAAGCGGTCCATCTGGCTCTTGGGCAGGGGGAACGTGCCGTGAAACTCCAGCGGGTTCTGCGTTGCCAGCACCATGAACGGCGACGGCAGGTCGTGCACCTGCCCGTCCATCGACACGCGCGCGCTGTTCATTGCCTCCAGCAGCGCCGATTGCGTCTTGGGCGATGTGCGGTTGATCTCGTCCGCCAACACCACGTTGGCAAACAATGGTCCGGGCCTGAATTCAAAGGCGCGGGTTTGCTGGTTGAAGATCGACACGCCCAGGATGTCCGACGGCAGCATGTCGCTGGTGAACTGGATGCGTTGAAATGCGCAGTTGATCGACCGCGCCAGCACCGAGGCCAGCGTGGTCTTGCCGACGCCGGGGACATCCTCCAGCAGGAGATGCCCGCGCGCCAACAGCGCCACCAGGCTCAACTCAACGACTTTGCCGCTGCCATGGTACACGCGCATCACATTCTCGCGGATGCGCTTGATCGCTTCTCGGTTGGCCACAGGAAGACCTGCCCCCCGTCAAATTACCAGCAGCCAACCCCTCTCCAACCGCGGCCACAACCCCATTCCATTGACCCGCTGGTCCTCCCGTCGAGCTCCCCGCTCAGAAGTCGAGACTCAGCCATCCAAACGCCCAACTGAACAGGCTCCACATCCGATCCACCAGACCACCGGACGCCGATGGCCGTGTTGTCAGGGAGGGACCGACCACTCGCCGATGCTCCGGCGCTGCGGGGGCAATGCGTTCCCTTGGCGCCTGCTCCTTGCCGGGTTGTTGCAGATCATCCGCCGTCTTCGCGTCCATTCGCGTGGGATGTCCATTGCGTACACCATCGAACACCGTGACGAGATCCTCGTCGTCGACTCCCAAGCTGCCCAGCCCGAACTTTTCGGGTTCCAGGCTCCGGAGCAATTCGACGTCCCGCGCGACCGTGCGTGTCTCGGTCACGGGCATGGGCAATGGCCCGTCCGGACTGTCCTGCATCTCGAAGGTCAGCTCGATCACCTCGGCGGGAAAGTGCAGTCCCGTCTCGCCCAACGGCATGTTGGTCACGCGGCGCTGCGCGACCAGGTTGCCGTTCGTGTCGTAGGTCTCCTTGCGCTTGATCAGGAAACCCGCCTGTGGATCCAGCGTGTAGGTAATTCGCGAGACATCCGGTTTGCCGTCGCCATCCATCAGGTGAATCCGGTACTCCCCCACGTTGCCGTCCAGGTCCTGCAACACTTCCAGCTCCACCGCACCGGAACGCTCCGTCAGCAGGGAGGCCTCGACCTCCTCGCGCAGCGTACGGCCCAGCCGGTCCGACAGGAACGCATAGTCCAGCACGTCGGCCGTGTAGCGTTCCTCCTCCAGCAGCCCCACGCGTTGGCCATCGCGCGTCCTGGTGCTGTGGGGGTAGACGTACACGTCACTGAAGGATGCGAAGCCGCCATCGGTGATCACGCCGTTGGACAGCGCGAAGTAGCGGTCGTTGCGCACGGCGAAGGTGCGCGTGTGCAGGTCGTCGACGCCATCGGTTCCCGGGATGAGCGTTTCCACCTCCCAGGCGCGGTAGTCGCCATCGGCCAGCACGGTCCCTTGACGCATGGCCATCGGGTGGCGGCCCTTGTACTGTCCTTCGGCAACCCGGCCCCGGCCGCCCGGGGAACGATAAGCGTAGGCCCCCTCGGCAAAGGCATACCGCACCGACGCCAACTGGGCGCGCGTGGCCTCGTTGCGCGACACGATGAACTCCAGATCCCGGTCGGCAATGCGCGCCGATGTTGCACCGGGCAAACTCAACGCGAGACAAGCTGTCACAGCCACGACGCGCCAATCCATGACCTCGCCCCCGCAAACCGTTGGAAGATTGACACTACCCTGAAACTTCACGACCTCTACAGCAAGCACCGGGCGCATATTCACTCTCCCTGTCCGACTTGCCGCCCTTGTCCATGCGGCGACCCCCGCAACCCGCCCCAAGTTGGTTGATCGAGTCAACCAATAAGTTGACCGAATCAACTATTTATCCGGAAGCCCCTCCCAGCCCACCGTCCACTCCACCCGATTCAACGCACCCGTTGGGGCGAAACAATGACCGGGTTGCCGCCGGGGCCGATAGCGGCCGGTCCGGGGGCGGGAACCTTTCCCTCCGCGCGCGCTTGTGCGTTTTCCCTCAGTTCCTCCAGAAGCCGGTGACCGGTGCGCTGGCCAAAGGTGTCCTTGCGCGCTTCAAACAGGGGATCGCGCCAGGAATAGATCGACAGGTGCATCCGGTAGGCCTGCTGCCGGCCTGGCTTTGGCACGATGTCGAACACCACCGTGGCCCGCTCGTCGCGCCAGGTGGCTGCTTCAAACGCGCGCCCGGAATCGCCAATGGGCCCGGCCGTCGCCACGGGATTCCCCCACGTTCCCATGCACCTCCCCATCAGGCCGATGAGCTGCTGCTCATCGATGCCATCCACCGTGACCTGGACACGGGTCACGATTCCGTCCCCATCCATGCCATAGACCATCATCACCCGATCATTGAGACGCAACGCGCCCACACCGGCCCGGGCGGCAGTTGCTTCCCCATCCGTGCTGCGGGTCCTCCTCACCCGGTCATTGTGGGAAGTTGCGCCCGCGCCGGCTGGCTGCCAATTGTAGCGCGCGATGGTCTGCAGGAACCGCTCCTCCGGCAACTCCAGCGGTACACCGATGAAGTAGACCCTGTTCGTCCGCTGTGGCTGGAGCACATTGGCCACCTGGGCGGCCTGCGATCGCTGCGACCGCCATTCCCAATTCTGTGGCCGGCCCTTGTAATCATACACCAGCCACGCGACTCCCCAAGTCGCCAGCGACGCCAGCGCCATCAACACGGCGAACACGACGATGGGCGCCAGCAACCACCACACGCCGCCGGCAGCATACAACAACGGCCTCACCGGCCGCGGCACCCGCCGCGCCACCAACTCCACACGCTTGAAGATCAAACTATTCACCCACCAGCCCCCAACCTAAGAAGCCTTCATCCTTCCCTCTCACTTGTACATGCGCCTCTCCTCGCTGGGCACATCCGCCGGCACCAGTCCGGGCGTCACATCAAACCCGGGCAATGCACTGGCGTCCAGCAACAACGGCACCCGTTTGCGCTCGCGGGGTTCGTCCAGCACCTTCGCGACCCGCCCGCCCAAGCGCACCTCGCGCAGGGAGGCCACCATCCGGTCGAACGTATCCGGCTCAATTTCCGCCAACTGCCAAGGGTCTTTCTTTCGGATGCGCCACTCCACGGTTCCCGCTTCCATCAACCGTGCCTGAGCGGGGGCTTCCGCCACGGGCGCTTCCCAACCCATCTCGCTCCACGTTGGCGCCAGAGCGCGCCATTCATCGCGCGTGATTTCGGTCAGCATGGCCATCTGCTCTTCCACGATGGCCAACCGCTTTGCGGCGCGCTGCGCTGCTGGTGTCTTGGGCCAACCGGCCACGACGCGTTGCAGGACCCGCGCTTCCTCGCGAGCGGTGGGCGCTTCGCGCGCCAGACGTTCCAGCCGGCGCGCCGCGCGGGCGCGGGCGCTCTCCATACGGTCCGGTTCGTCAAGCTGCTCCCAGATGCGCGCGGCCTGTCCCGGCCGACGGGACTTCTGCAACGCCACGGCTTCCGCTCTCAACAAGTCGCGGCCGGCTTCAGAAATTCGAAGTTCGCGCTCGGCGGAGCCTGTTGCTTCCAGGATCCCCTCCCTCCCGAAAGTTCCCGGCGGCAGCAGCGGCAGCGCCAACGACCGCCCCAGCATGTCGAACACGAACAGGGACCGCGCGCCGGTGATCAGGTTGCTCTCCGCCAGGCGCGCGTCCTCCGGAGTGATCGTGCGCGATCCGATGGTGGGATCCGTTCCCCACAGCACAAAGTCCCGTCGCGCGCGCCGCAGATCCGCCCGCGCCGCGTTCAAGCGATCCTGCGCGTCGTACAAACCTACTTCGCGATAGCCCGCCGCGCGGGGCGACCACGCGGGATGATCCAAACCGGCGATCACGTCCAACGCGCGCGCGGTCACTTGTGGAGTGGCGGGATTGCGGCGCACGGCCAGGATCGACGCGCGCACATCAACGCCGAGCTCCTCGCGGCCAAGCTCGCGCAGGGGTGTGCGGCCTTCTGCCTCCGCGGGGGTGTCGAGCGACGCAAGCACCCAGCGCAGCCATGCTTCTTCGCGATCGTCCACAACAACCTGGCGGACGAAGAGCGACTGCAGGCGCTCATCCTCTTCGCGCTCCATCGTCTCGCCAACGCGCGCCAGGTCACTCGGCGCCCTCCAATCCGGATCCAGCGTCCGGGCCCATTGCATCCACCATCGCGCCGTTTCCCAACGCTGCTGCTTCGCGGCGCGCTCGGCGTTTGCCTCTGCATGTTCCAGCGCCAGGCGCAGCCGTCGCGGTTCATAACGCGCAACCAACCCTTTCGCCGCAGCGTGCGAAGGACGATCCTCCAACACACCGCGCGCTGCCAACAATTCGCGCCGTTGCTCCGGGTTCAGGAACGGCCTGCCGGACACGGCGCCCTCCGCCACGTCGAGCGGCAACTGGATCAGCCCGAAGAATTGCAGGCGCAGCACGCCGGCCGCTGCTCCCACCACCGAGTTGAAAGCCCGGCGCCGCGATTCGTACACGCGCGTGGCCGTGGCGTTGCGCAATACCTCGCGCGGTTCCACGCTGCGCAGGCTTTCGCGAAATGCCAATGATGCGTCCGTCCGGGGATAGGCGCCCAGTTGCTGCTTGGCAATGCGGTCCGACGGCAGCCAACGCCGCGATGATTCCGCCAGGATTGCGAGCCGCTCGGAGATGACAAACTCCGGCTTCACGTTTCGCGGTTGTTCCCATTTCAGGCGCGCTTGTGCGATCTCGCGCGCGCGTTCCTCATTGCCCAACAACGAGGCCCGCAGCGCGGCGCTGGTCATCGAATCCGACGAGGACGCGTCGTAGCCGGGCTGCTGCGCGTTGGTCATGGAGACCAACAGCATGCAGGCCACACATAATTTCGCGCGCCATCGCTTCACGAGCGCGTGCTCCGCACCCGCCGCACCCACGCCAGGTCTTCCTCGCTGATCAACCCGGCGGAGACCATGTCCTCCAGTTCGACGTCCGGCTTGTCGAGCAACTTGCGCATCATCGGCGGCAAGTCCGCGATTGCGGCATCCGTTCCGGCGTTGGCCTTGGCCGGCTGTCCTTCAGGCTCTGCGTCTGGCAGACTATTCCAGGTGCCGGTTGTTGGAGCTGGACTTGCGCGTTCCTCCACACTGCGCTGCTGTGCCGCGCGGGCGCGGGCTTCCTCTTCGAGTCGCTGCGCTTCAATGGCCAGCTCGGCAAGCGGGCTCAGGCCGGTCGGCCTCTTTGCCGGCTCTTCGGTGCCCTGCATGTACTTGCGCGCCAGGGCCGCGCGCACCTTCTTGCGCTCCTCCTCGGTCAGGCCGCTGCCTCCCTCCAGGCTCTTGAGCATCATCAACTCCGCCTCCCGGCGCCGCCCCAGGCGGTTTTGCACCCGCCGGTTCACCACATACACGATGGCGCCGATCAGCAGGAGCACCAGCAACACGAGCCCCGCCCACGCCAACGGCGCCAGCGATTCATACCGGGACCAAAGTGCATTGGTTCCTAATGCCGACAAACAGCTTCTCCGTTCATAATTCATAATTCACAATTCATAATTCTCAACAACTCTTCTTGCCGTGTCCGCGTCCAGCGGCTCGCCGCCGACGTCGTGCCTCAGCAGCAATTGGTTGAAGGCGCCCTTCAGCTCGCGGATGTTTTGCTCGAACGATTGCGCCAACACGCGCAGTGTCTCCTCGCCGATCTCCGGCAACTGCCGTTCGCGGGCCTCGCGCATCAGGATCGCCAGGCGCGTCTCGATGTCCGGGTGCTGGATGTCCACGATCACGCCCGCGCCGAATCGCGACTTCAGGCGCTTTTCCAGGTGCTCCAACGCCCGCGGCGGACGGTCCGACGAAATCACGATCTGCTTCTTCGCCTGGTAGAGCGTGTTGAACACGTGGAAGAATTCGTTCTGCGCGCTTTCGTTTCCCGCGAGGAACTGAATGTCGTCGATCAGCAGCAGGTCCGCGCCCTTGTGCTTCTGCCGGAATGCGGCGATCGTGTTCGAGCTGATCGCCTCGACCAACTCTGTCGTGAAATCCTCGGCATTGGTGTACAGCACCTGCATGTGGGGGAATTCGCGGAAGACATGGTTGGCGATGGCGTGCAGGATGTGGGTCTTCCCAAGGCCCACGTCGGCGTGCAGGAACAACGGGTTGTGCGGCGTCTGGCCGGGGGCCTTTGCGACGGCCACGGCGGTTGCGTGCGCGAAGCGGTTGTGCTCGCTGACGACAAACTGGTCGAAGGTGTACTCGGGGAGGACCTGCAATCCGGTTGCGAGTGTGCGGCCTTGCGGCGGTGCCGGTTCGGCTTCGCGCAGTAGCGGCGCCAATGCCCGCCATTCCGCCAGCGCGCCCTTCTCGTCGCCGACTTCCTCGAGGAGCTCCGCGCGAATGGAGCGGGTGCGCACGTGATCCTTGTCCAGCGCCACCGATTCGTCCAGCACGGCGAGCGCGCGGTCGATGTCACCCAGGGCGCGATGCCACTCGGCCAGGTCCGCCAGTTCCTCCTGTGCCTGTGTGCTGCGTGCGGCTTGGATGAGTTGAGTGATCAACCGGCGGCGGCGCGCTTCGTTGTCCGGATCCAGCTCGATGGCCTCGCGTGCTGCTTCAAAGGCGCCATTCTCGTCTCCGCGCGCCAGCCAGTAATCCGCGAGCCAATCCAAGTGAGCGAGCGCTTCCGTCGCGCCCCACGGCGTACCCTCCGCGCGACAAGCATTGGCGGCATCGCGGCGCAGTTCCGCGTTGTTGGGATCGGCGTTCACGGCGTCCGCGAATGTCACCAGCGCCGTCCCCAAATCGCCGCGCGCGATGCGGATGTTGGCCAGCGTGCGCAGCGCCTTTGCTCCTGCCACCGCATTGTCCCGCGCGATTTCCGCACGCGCCAGAAGCTGCAATCCCTCCTCGTCCTCCGGAAGACGGTCCAGCAGCGACTCCAGCGCCCCGACCGCATCGTCGGCTTCGTCGTTGGCCAGACTCTCGCGCCCGATGGCTAGCAGGACCTCGCGCGCATCGCCCATCCGTTCGGCGCGCACCAGCAGATCCGCCAGGCGCCGTCTGGCCTCCAGATCCGACGGACGAATCTGCACCAGCGACTTGTAGAGCGGGATCATTTCGTCAACGGCGCCGCGGGCTTCCAATGTTTCCAGCAGCTTGCCGATCTGCTCCGCCTGGTCCTCCGCCCGGTCGGACGTTCCGAACAAATCGATCAGGCGCTGGCGCAGCGCGGTGTTCCCCGGGGCGCGATCCACCAACCCGGTCAGGAACACCACCGCGTCCTCGTTGCGCGTCAGGCGCTCGCACACGGTGCGGTAGTCATCGACCGCCGAGATCAGCTCGGCTTCAGAGCCGATCTCCACCAGGACTTCGAGCAGGGCCTCGCGCGCAGCCACATGTTGGGGCTGTTGCTTGAGGATCTCGCGCAGCACCTTCGCTTCGCCCTTCGTATCGCCCGCGGCCCGCAGCACACCGGCCAAGCGCATGGCGGCCGGCTCCCATTTGTCCCACGAGGCCGTGAGCCGATAGAGTTCCAACAACTCGCGGGAGGCGCCCACATCGTAGGGCTGCAACTCCACCAGCGCCTCGGCCTGAACCACTGCTTCTTCAAGCCGCCGCTTCTGCTTGAGCACGGCCATGAAGCGCTGCCGTGCGCGGGTCAACGCGTCGGGCTCGCCGATCGCCGCGCACACCTCGGTGTAGCGCGCCAGGATCTCGGGGTCCGGGGCCTCGTCATCGATGAGCTTTTCCAGGATGCGCTTCGCGCCGGCCAATTGCCCGCGCGCCTGCAGGGTTCCGACCGAATCGGTCAGCAGTTGGCGCGCCTCGGCGCCGCGACCCTGCGCCACCAGCGCCTCGGCCAACACCTCAATTGCCTCCACATTGCCGGGCCGCTCTTCCAACATCCGTTTCGCGTGGCGCTCGGCTTCAGCGAACTTCTTCTCGCGAATCAGGAAGCGGCACGCCTTCACGCGCTGCTCGCGTCCGCGCGTTTCGTCGCCGCTTTGTTCCAGGATCCGCGCGCTCTCCATCAGGAACGCGGGATGAGTGGAATCGACCGAGAGGGCCAATTGCACCAGGTTGGCGATGTCCGCATCCCTGTCCACGGCGCGCGCGGCGCCGATGGCTTCCTCCAACAGCGCGATGACCTCCTCCCCGCGCCCATTCTGCTGGAGCAACTGCACCAGGCTCGCACAGGTTCGCGCATCGCCACCGCGCCACACCATCATCTGGCGGTAGACCTTCTCCGCCTCCTCGAAATCGCCTTCCTCCTCCAGGATCTGGCCGAGTGAACGGAAGTGAATGATCGCGGCGTCGAAGTCCACCTCCTCCGCGGCGATTTCCCCGTATTGCCGCAGCGCCTCCTTGTCGCGGGGCGAGGCTTCGAGGATGGCGTCGAGCACCTCGCGGGCGGCGCGGAAATCTTCCGTGCGGCGGTACGTCTCGATCAGGCGGTTGCGGATCTCCTGCGCCATCTCCAGCGCGCCAGTGCCTTCGTGCGCGCGCGCCAACCGCGCCAACACGCCGGTGTCCTCGGGATATTGCTCGGCGATGGCCACCAAGCCATCGCGCGCTTCCTCCCACCATCGCGCGTTCATCATCCGGTCCACCATGGCCAGTGCGCGCTGCAACTGGGCGGGAGAGAGGGCGAACTGGTCCACGAGTTCAATGAAGCGCTGCGCCGCGACGGGGCTGGAGGGATTGGCCTCCATGGCCGTCTCCAGCAGCGCCATGGCCTGGCTGTACTGCCGCCGCGCGATTTGCTGCTCGGCGCGGGCGAGCATTTCCCGTGCGGCTTCCTCGCGGTTGCCCAATGCGAGCAGCAAATTGTCGATCATCGGTGTGGGATCGATGCCGGTGTCGCCCAAGCCTGCGATCAGGCGATAGGCCTCCAGGGCAGTGCCCAACTCGCCGGCCATCTCCGCCACATCGGCGAGCATCATCAACTGTTCGACGGCTTCATCCTCCCGGTTGGCGTCGATCAGCCGTATTGCCAATCGTCGGCGGAATGGGAGGTTGTTGGGCTCCAGGTCGAGGTATTCGCGAACCAATGCCTCGAACTTCACGCGTTCGCCGTCCTCGTCCTCCGCCGCTGCCAAGTTCGGCAGCCAGCGCTTCAATGCCCGTTCGTCGCGCTGCTCGCGGGCCAGCTCGACGCGCATGCGCAGCGGCTCCAGATCATCGCCGTGCGTGGCGAGGATCTCCTCCAGCCGAATGCGGGCGCTCTCGCCATGAATCAGCGCATTCTCCGGATTCGCGCGCATCAGGTCCATCTGCGTGCGGACCTCGGACATGGCCTCGTCCAGCGCCTGCGAATCCTCCGGCAGGTCCACCTCGATCATGAACTCTTCGATCAGGACCTTCAGTGCGTCGTCATAGCCGATCTTGCGCGCCCGCGCCAACAGATCGACCAGGTCCCCGCCTTCGTGCCCCGGACAATCGGACTTGGAGCAGCGGTAGCTCTTGGCGCTGTTCTCCACCACCAGCGTGCGGAACATCGCATCGCGATGGATGGGGCACGCCGCGCGCAATCGTCCGCCATCCCGGGAGATGGTCTCGGGATGAAAATCGATCAGCTCCAACACATCCAGGGCATCCACCTCGGAGAGGATGCGCCGGATCGTTGACTTGGAATAGATACTGTTCATCCGGTGTCCGTGCAACACCTTGCCGGTCTCGAAAGGCACACACCTCAAAGAAGTATGCCGCCCCCCCATGGGTGTCAATTGCCGCCCGGCGGGCAATTCAGGGACAGCAGGGACAACAGAGACAGCAGGGACGTGGGAAATGAGGGGGAATGGGGGAATTGTTGGTTTTCAGATTATTG
>CAZVAQ010000083.1:0-15555 GCA_964625145.1 uncultured Candidatus Sumerlaeota bacterium | reverse complement strand
GGTAAGTTCGACTAGGCCGGGAACCTGTCCACAACTTCCATTGTCTTTCATCAGCAGGACGGTCCGCCCGATTCACGTTGCCGGACATGGGCGTGGCTTCCTAAGGATTGGATCGCCGGGCAGTGACCTGCCCCCAGCCTTTCGCGAGGATTCGACCCATGACGCGCGCTTTCCGTTTCGCCTCCTGTTTCCTGCTGGCAGGTGTGATGGCCCTGTCGGCCTGCAAGAAGGACTCCTTCAACATCCGTGACGTGGACCCGGGACAGGCCGGGCGCGTGCGGTCCCTCGGACCGGAAAGCCAGGATGTGGTCCGCGTCTCCGAGCTCATGATGCGCTCGCTGTCGGCCGACCCGGCAATCAGCCAGGCGCCCCTGCCGCCGACCATCGTCATGCTGCCCATGGAAAACAATACGCGCTTTCCCTTCAAATCCGGTACATTCACGACACGCCTGCAGTCACTCCTGAACCAGGAAGCCAAGGGCAAGATGCGCTTTGTCGATCGGGGAATTTACGAGGACATCCTGCGTGAGCGCGAAGGCAAGCGCACGGGTGAGTTTGACTACGATCCCGAACGCCGCACCCTTGCAACGGCCGGTGCGGACTACTTCCTCAAGGGCTACGTTGAGGGCCTGTCCGCGGCCAGCCGCGAAGGCATGGCCGAATACGCCGTATACAGCTTCAGCCTGATCGATTCTGAAACTGGTATTGTGGCGTGGCAGGATCACTTTGACGTCAAGCGCGAAGGGCGGGACGACGTCCTTTACCGCTGATTCCCGCGAGCCCGGACACGTCGATGCAAACCGCTCTCCAACACCGAATGGCGATCTGCCTGCTCCTGGCAGGGATCATCGCCTGCTTGCTGGCGGGGTGTGCGACGAGCAACAAGCCTGGTCTGCCGCCATCATTCGCCGCCCCTCCGCATCAATCACGCTACGCGCGCGAGATCGCGAAGCTGGAGCGCGAGGGGCAGCGCAACTGGGTGCTCAACCTCAATGAACTGGCGGTGAAAGCCATGCGCAATGGCGATCACGACATAGCGCGGCAGGCGCTGGACGAGGCCATCCTGCAGATCGAAGTCATCTATGGTGACGATCCCCGCGCCCGCCGCGCACGATCGTTGTTCTATGCCGAAGACAGCAAGATCTTCAAGGGGGACCCGTACGAACGCTCCATGACCTACTTCTACCGCGGTGTCTTGTACATGCAGGACCGCGAGTGGGACAATGCACGCGCCTGCTTTCGCAGCGCCATCATCATGGATGCGTTTGCCGAAGATGAGCAATACCGCGGGGATTGGGCCCTGTTCGACTACCTGATCGGTGTGTGCGAGGTGCAGCTCCGCCGCGCCACGCAGGCGCGGGAGGCATTTGCACTGGCGTCGGCGAACTACCGTGGTTTCCGGGACATCTATCCCACGCTGTCACCCCGGGGTGATGGCAATGCGGTGAGTGCTGCCGGTTATTCGCTTTGGGATGGCTTGCAGCCCTTCCCGCCGGAAGCGAATCTGCTGGTGCTGACCCAACACGGTCGCGGACCGCGCAAGTTGGCGGCGGGCACGCAAGGGCAACTGCTGACCTATGCGCCGGGACCGGGCGGAAGCGATGCCGCCGTGATTGCACTCAACGGGACTCCGGTCGGGCCGCCGCAGATCACTGATTCCATCTATTTCCAAGCATCCACGCGCGGCGGTCGGGAGCTGGACGCGATACTGGGGCGGCAGGCATTCTTCAAGGACGTCACGGGGACTGTGGGGGATATTGGCCTGATGGCTGGAACGGTCGTCCTGCTCGATGGTCTTGATGACGAAGACAATGGACAGGCGGTCGTGGGCGCGGGCATACTGGCAGCGGGATTGGTTGCCTACGGTCTGTCCTCGCTGGCCCAATCCAGGGCGGACACGCGCGCGTGGAAATCGCTGCCAGACGCCTTGGGCTTCATGCCCATCCGCACCCAGGCGGGAAATCACACGATAGAGGTGCGATACGCGAACGAATCCGCGGTTGCCGATGTCTATCTGCCAGAGGCCGGTGAAGGCCTGGTGGTCGCCTTGTCCTTTCCCGGCCCCAATCCGTCGCTGCTTGTTCCATCAACCAACACTCGTTCCATCCCGACGATGGTACTGACAAGTAACTGAGATCCAACCCAAGGAGACACGACGTGAAATCGCCACTGCCCGCAAGCTCACTGTTACCACTCCTGTCGCTCGCCGTGGCGATGGCCCTTGCCGTCGCGTCGACAGGATGCAGCAAGCGCTCCTCGGCACCGAACCTGGCCCGGATGGACCAGCGTGCGATCACCGCATCGGGCCAACCGGTCAACATCCTCGACCGCGACCTGCGCAACCGCGTCGCGGCGGACATCGCGGACGCGCAGCGCCTGCCGGACGGCCGCCTTCGCGTGCGCGTGGCCCTGCGCAACTCCACGCGCAAGGACCTGGATGTGCTCGTCCGGACAGTCTACAAGGACGACCTGAGTCTTTCCACCGGCGACGAAACCGAATGGACCTATCTGTTCTTCGCGCCGCAACAGTCGCAGACCTACGAGTCCACATCCGTTTCCAACACCGCCCAATCATTCACGGTGGAGGTCCGCAGACCATGAGAGTCACCGCTTACGCCGTCGCCATTCTTTCACTTGTCATGATAACGGCAACCGCTTGTGGCGGAAAGAAGTACCTGCCGCCGCCGGAGGAACGACCGGGCGAGATGGAGCCATACAACCCGGATGTTCGGGAAACCGATGAGCGGGGCAGGTACAGCGTGGACGTGCCCGTCCAGTAGGAAGAAGTGGGCCTAGGCCGCAGTCACCGCGTGCAGGAGCCGGCCGAAATTGGCCAGCATCTGCAGGCCAACCTCTTGGCTCTTCTCCGGGTGGAACTGCGTCGCGTACAGGTTGCCCACGTGAAGGGCAGCGACGACTTCGCCACCGTAATCCACGACCGCCGAAACCACATCGGGTTGTTGCGGAACCACGGCGTAGCTATGCACAAAGTAGACGTAGGCCGATGAAGGCAGTCCGCTGAAGAGGCTGCAATCATCCTGGGTGAACTGCAGCGCGTTCCATCCCATGTGCGGCACCTTCAGTCCGGGTCGGATCAGGCGATTGCACTCGCCGGGAATCACGCCCATGCCTACGCAGCCGCCGGATTCCTCGCCACGATCCACCAAGACTTGCATGCCTAGGCATATACCAAGGAACGGCCGGCCACCGTCGCGAGCTTCAATGGCTCTTTGCCTGACCACATCAAGGATGGAACGCGATCGCAGTTCAGCCATGGCATCACCAAAGGCGCCCACGCCCGGCAGAATGACGCCGTCGGCACGGGAAATGACGGCCGCATCGCTGGTGACCACGGCATGATGGCCGACGTGCTCCAGCGCCTTCTCGACGCTGCGCAGGTTGCCCATGCCGTAATCAACAATGGCGATGCTTGGTTCCGCGGTCACTTCCCGTCCTCCTTGCTCTCCTTCGGTTTCTCGCCCACGCAAATCACGCTGGTGTGGGAATGAAAAGGTATCTTCTCCAACAACCGGCTGATGGGCATGAGAATTTCGAACCACTTCATCTGTCCGGCGCTCAGCGTCTTGCGGCCAAGGAGCTTGCCCGACACCCGCCATCCCAATCCGCCCACGCGATTGAAGCCCCACGTGCGCAAGACCTTGAAGCCCGCCTTCTGCAGCTTTTGGGCCAGCTCTTCCTGCGTGTAACGCCTGTAATGCCCCAGTGTCTTGTCCACGTCGGTGTAGAGATCCGGATCGTGAGGGACCAGGATGATGGCCCGCCCGCCGGGAGTGAGCGCCTTGTAGAAGTTGTCGAGCACGACATGGTCATCCTTGATGTGCTCCATGACATTCAGGCAGATGATCGTGTCGAACGCCTTGCCGTTCTGTGCGGCGGTCAAGTCCTCCATGCGCGTCAGGTCTGCGCGGCCAACTTCCAGATTCTCGAGGTGGCCATAGGCCTGCTGGATTCGGTCGACGTAGAAGTCTTCGTAATCCACCGCGACCAGACGCTTGCGATCGAGCAACAGTTCCGTCAGATTGCCGATCCCGCAACCAGCTTCCAGGACATCATCGCCGATGTACTTTTCAATCTGGGAGAACATCCAGCGATTGAAACGCCGGGCGCGACGCACGGCCTGCAGGATCAGGAAGCCGTCGTGAGTGGTGTAGTGCGGATCGAAGTAGCGATACTTGATCATCGCGCGGAAGGCGAAGAAGGCATCGCGCGGGCCGATCTTCTTTCCCTCCGCATAGCTCCTGCCGCGATAGGAGATGGGAACTTCGTAGATGCGGGCTCCCCACCGGGCCAGCTTCGTGGTCAGTTCCGGTTCCAGGTCGAAGCCCTTGCTGCGGATGACCAGATTCTTCAGGATATCCCCGCGGACGAGCTTGTAGCAGGTCTCCATGTCCGTCAGGTTCAGGTCGTTGAGGATGTTGGAGGCTATGGTCAGGACGTTGTTGACCATGGTGTGCCAGAAGTACATGGCCCGGCGGTAGCGGCCCGCCATGAACCGGGAACCAAAGACGGCATCGGCCACCCCATCCTGCACCGGCGCCAGCAGGCGCTCGTACTCGAAAGGGTCATACTCAAGGTCCGCGTCCTGGATCAGGGCCCAGTCGCCGGTGAAATGGCGGATAGCCGTGCGAATACCGGCACCCTTGCCGGAGTTCTTCTTGTGAAGAATCAGGCGGACCGTGTCCGGGTGCTGCTTGGCAAACTCGATCAGGTATTCCCGGCTGCCGTCGGTGGAACAGTCGTCCACGATGACGAGCTCACGCTCGCAGGGGAGGGGTGCCGCCAGCACCCGCTCCAAGAGAGTCCGAAGGGTGCGGCGCTCGTTGTAAACCGGAATGAGGATCGAGAGTTTCCTGATGGCTTCCGGCTTGTTGTTGGAGGGGTTGGTAGTTCCATTCATGGAGGCTGGCCGGAGGGTTCTGGATGAGGTTCGGGGGGATCTGATTGCAGGGACACGAGCGCTTGGCCCAGCCCTTGCACCGGGCGCAACCGCGAAACGGTATTTTTCCTTGCCGTCCCCTCCGGCGTTGCCGTCTACTGCTCTGGCAAAGACGGGCTTAGACCCCCCGGAGGATTCTCGGATGCGCGCTCGTTGGACATGCTCGCTTGCTCTGGCATCACTGGCAGTCGGCTTGGCCGCCAGCCCCGTGATGGCCCAGCAGGATGACCCTTTCGCCGACCCTTTCGCCGGCGACCCATTTGCCGTGGGGCAGAATTTGGACACCCCAGGCCAGGTAACTTCCGATCCCATGAATCCCTTCGTGGATCCGTTCAGCGAAGGGGCCGATGTGATGAGTCCCTTCATCGATGCGGAGCCGGGAGAAACGACTCCCCAGGATCCCTTGGCCCGAGCGCCGGAAGGTGCGTTCTCGAACGAGGACAATCCCTTCTTCAATCCTGCGGAAGCAACTGCTCCCATCCCCACGACGGAACTCTCCGCCACCGGGACCATGAATCCGGATGGCATCAACCGTGTTCACGAGTTCCGTTACCAGAGGACAGTCGCATGGGACGGCCGCGAGGTGGTTGTTCGCCGGGATCTCACCAAGGAAGAAGCGGAAGCCTTTGACACGGAGCGAAAGGATAAGTTCCGCGAGGACATTCGCAACGGCACCTTGGTTGGCTATGACAATCAGACCCCGCCCGACATCTGGGTCGAGTGGGTGCATTACTACGAGCAACTGGATCTGTGGGCCGACTATGTCGAGCGCGTGAATCTGGGTGGCGATGTGGAGCAGTCGCTCATGAGCATGGTCCGCTGGCCCGGCCAGCCTGACCCGCGGACTGCCGCGTTGCAGGCTGCGGCAGAGTTGCTGCAGGGCGCAGGTGGTGGTGGCATCGGTGGAGTGCCCGGCATTGGTGGCGGGCAGTTTGGTGGAGGCCAATTTGGCGGCGGTCAATTCGGCGGTGGGTTCTCTGATCCCGGTTCTATTGGTGGCGGATTTGCCGGTGAATTCGGTGGCGGGCAGTTTGGCGGTGGCTTTGGCGACGAATTCGGGGCAGGCCAGTTCGGTGGCGGCTTTGGTGGCGGGTTCGGATTTGGTGGTGCCGCGGGAGCGGATGGGCCGCCGGTGACGGCGGAATCCATCCGCCGAAATGTGATCGACATGTTCGACACAGCCCAGGGCCGTGTCCGCGATCTGGAAGCACGCCAGGAAGAGTTCATGGCGGGCCTCGCGGAGCGTCTCGTCGATCGCGCCGAGCGCCGCGTTGCCTATGCTGATTGGCGTGATGAGCAGCGCACAAGCCTGAGGGATTTCGTCCTCGATTGGGATCGTCGCTATCGTGGCTCCGTCGCCATGGTGGAAGGACGTCGCTTCGAGCTGTACCGCCCGGGAAATGTTCCGGCCGACAATCCGGTCAACGCATTCGTGGTCATCACCGACACGATGAGCCTGACGCCCTACGACATCCTGAATCCTTCAGATGGGACACTAAGAACGCAGGAGGACTGACGTCTCCACTTCCGGTCTCCCAGCAGGAACTTTGAACTTCATGGCCCGCCCGACAACGGGCGGGCCTTTTTCCCCTCGAACTCACTTTCCCAGGACACTCATGGCACGCACATCGTCTTCCTCTCCCAAGCCCAAGGAATCCACCGGGCGTTGGGTGATTCACCCCATGCCCTCCCATCTGCGCGAGCAGTACGCACTGCCCAAGACCCTGCCCGTTCCGCGCAAGGAAGTCCGCCGGCTGGAAGCATCAGGCGTCGCGGTGGGGGAAATGGCCCGTTGGATTGGCAAGTTTCTCGAAGAGCATCCGGATTCGGAAGACGCGTGGACCTATCGGGCAGTGCAGACTCGATTGAACCAGCACGACCAAGTGCTGGGCTTGTTGCAGTCGGGTCAGTTGGACGAGGCCATCGTGCTGCTGCGCCAGATCATTTCCGAACCGCCAGGTGACGCGCGGGCAAAGTATCATCTGGGCACGGCCCTCTTTCAGAAGGGGGAGGCGGAAGAAGCGCTCAAGCATCTCAACGACGCCGCAACGGCGTTTGGCAACACGGTGTCGTACAATCTGTTGCGCGCGCGCGTGTTGGGCCGGGTCGGCCAGGTAGAAGAAATGCGCCGCCTGCTTTCGAAACTCATGGAGCAGAATCCAGGCAACGCAGGCGTGCAGAAGGAGTTGGTGGCGATTGGTGAACTGATCCCGCTGCACCTCAATCCCCGCGACCTAAAGAAGTGCCGCTTTGCTCCGCGCCGCGCGTATGCGGACGCACTGATCAAGGAGGCCCAGAAGCACCTTACGGTGCGGAAGACCTCCGAAGTGTTGAAGCTGGCCAAGGCGCAGTATGACGAACGGCGCTATGACATCGCTTCGCTACTGGCTGCCCGCGTCATGGAACTGGAGCCGGGCAACGCCGACGCCAATCACTATGTGGGCTTGGGAGAGTTGCTGCGCGACCAGCCGGTGAATGCAGAGAAGCACCTGCGCAAGGCGTTGGAGTCCAAGCCTGGCGACCCGAAAATCAGCGTCACGCTCGCCCGCGCGCTTCATCGCCAGGATCGCGTCGAGGAGGCCGCGGTACTTCTGTTGGAGCTGCTCGATGCCGATCCGAACTTGGTTGAGGCGGGGGAGATCCTTGTCTTGTGGCAGGAGTCTCAGGAGCAGCGCCAGAAGAAGGCCGAGGAGTTGGCCAGCCGGTATCCGGATGCATGGCTTCCAATCAAATTGCTGGGGGATCTGGCATTTTCGGCCGGCAACATCCATCAGGCGCTGGAGCTTCATCGCAAGGCGTGGGGCATCTCCCCCTCTGACGATGCGGCCACGATGATCCTGCACGAACTGGACTCGCTCGGCAGGGGAGAAGACGCGGTGGCGTTCGCGCTCGACCTGAAGGATCTGGACACCCGTTCGGCTGCGCTGCGTTGGAATGCCGCCAACGTGTGCATCAAGACCGGCCGGTTGAAGCCGGCCGTGAAGATACTCGAGGCGATGATCATCGACAAGAAGCTGCCCACGGACACGCGCTTCAACGCGACGCTTCTGCTCTCCGAGGTCTTCGCCAGCTCGCGCGTTCGATGAATCGGGCGGCATGCATCCTGCCCATGACGGGCGGGGGAGAGGCCCGAGGATGAAGTCATCAAGCCCTGCCGCGCGCGTCTATCTGGACCACAATGCAACCACTCCCCTGGATCCGCGTGTCCTGGAGGAGATGCTGCCGTGGCTGCGTGACGAGCACGGCAATGCATCTTCCATTCACTCGTGGGGCATCGCCGCGCGAACAGCAGTGGAGCGCGCGCGGCGTACCATTGCACGCGCCATCAACGCCCGGCCGGAGGAGATCATCTTCACTTCCGGCGGAACGGAAGCGAATAACATCGCCATCCGGGGTTTTGCCATGGCGGCTTTTCAAGCCGGCCAACCGCTTCGGCTCCTGACATCCAATGCCGATCACCCAGCGGTGCGGGAGACAGTCCAGAGTGTGGCGGCGCTGCTCGGATTCGAAGCCGTGGAGCTGCCAGTGGATGGTGAAGGACGGCTGGCGCCCGAGGTGGTTGAAGGAGCCTGCAGTGATGGGCCGTGTCTGGCGGCGACACTGGCGGCCAACAACGAAGTCGGAACCATCAATGATATTAAAGCAATAATTGCAAGAACGAGGCCCAAGGCCCCTTCCATCAGTCATGTGGACGCCGTTCAGGCGCTGGGCCGAATTCCGATCGACGTGGGGCGGTGGGGGTGCGACTCGGCTGCTTTCTCCGCTCATAAGTTGTACGGCCCCAAAGGTGTTGGTGCGCTCTATCGGCGATCGGGAGTCAGACTTCTCCCCCTTCTTACGGGTGGTGGGCAGGAGGGGAAGCTCCGGGCGGGAACGGAGAATGTGGCCGGAATCGTGGGCTTTGGTGCGGCGGTTCGACTGGCCGTTGAAGATCTGGATGCTGAGAGCAGGCGACTCAGTGCCTTGCGGGATCGCATGTGGGAGATGATCCATCACCGGATCCCGCAGAGCATTAGGAACACGCCAGTGGCAGGCGCTTTGCCGGGTACACTCAACGTCTCGTTCCCCGGCCAGGATGGGAGGGCGCTGGTTCGGATGCTGGACGAGCGGGGGTTTGCAATCAGCGCCGCCTCGGCCTGCTCCAGTTCGGGCAGCACCGTGAGCCATGTCCTGCGGGCGATCACCGACGACGAGGCGAGGCAGCGCGGGGCGATCAGGATCTCCCTGGGGCGATCCACAACGTCGGAGGCGCTGGATGGATTCGTGGAGGCCCTTGAAGCGGTAGTGGCTGCGGGCCGCGACTGAGCCGGGCTGCCCCTGTTCCAACTTCGCTAAATTGTGATTATTTGCAAAATTGGCGCAAAGCCCTTGACGGTGTGCCGGGGCCTGCAGCGGCAATCCCGGCATGGATCTGCCCAAGGCCATCGACCAATTCCTCGCCCATCACGCCCAAGCTCGCGGGCTGGCGGAACATTCCAATACGGCCTACCGTCAGGACCTGGAGGCTCTCTGGAAGTACCTGTCCCGTGACTTCACGCAGACAATTGCCGTCGCAAAGCTTACACCTCTGGATCTCAAAGACTTTCTCGCGCACTTGCGGGACGATCAGGGCTACAAGCCGCGGAGCATCGCCCGCATCATGAGTAGCCTCCGCCTCTTTGGCGCCTGGCTGGAGAAGCACGGCCATGTGAAGACCAATCCGGCGGCCGGGCTGCGAAATCCTCGACTGGAAAAGAGGCTGCCAGTCTTCCTCTCGGAGGACGAGATTCGCCGCCTGCTTACAGTGCCGGACCGCTCGGATTGGGAGGGCCTCCGCAACCATACGATTCTGGTCACGTTCCTCTATACAGGCCTTCGCCTCTCGGAGTTGGTCGGGCTCAACCACGGAGATCTCAACCTCGCCGCCGGCACGATCCGGGTCATGGGAAAGGGAGCCAAGGAGCGGCTGATCCCGGTGCACACGATGCTCGCCGGCACGCTGGGGATCTGGTTGGAGGGCGGAGGCGATCAGGGGCCCGCCTCTCCCCTATTCCCGCGGACGGATGGTTCCCGCATGACCTCGCGGCAGGTTGGCTATGTGGTGAAGCAGGGAGTGCTGGCCGCAGGAATCAGCCAGCGAATCACTCCCCACAAGCTGCGCCACACGTTTGCCACCCAGTTGCTCCACCGGGGCGCCGACCTGGTGGAAATCAAGGAATTGCTGGGGCATTCGCAACTGGCCACCACCAGCATCTACACTCACACGACGGTCGAAAGGCTTCGTCGTGCGGTTGACGGTATTGACGGTTGATCCCGACCCCCTTTCGCCCGACACTGTGCAGTCATCCTTTGGAGGATCACCCATGGCAATACTGGCTGCAACCGGCGGCAAGACCATCGACACGGACGAGTTGCCAAATACTTGGTGCGATGAGTTGATCGAGAAGGTGGTGGGTTTGGACCCGGTGTTTGACCCTCTGGAGGAGGAGGACGCCGATGTCGATCCGGGGGTCTTTCTGGATGAGTTGATCAGCTATGCCCGCGGGTTGTTCGGCCTGAAGTCCAAGGCTCCCGATCCTCCTGTTTTCTTTCGGGATCGTGGCCGGATTGGGCATGCGGCCTATTGGGTCTTCGAAACCACCGGTTCCGATGGCGACGCCCTGTACCTATTTCTCCTGAGAAAGGGTGCGGTGACGGAAATCGCATGCGGGGAAAAGGTCATCGAGTACGCGACCAAAGGGGGGGAGGGGCCCATCAAGGAGGCCGAACTAACCCCAGCCCAGGGGGCCTTGCTGGAGTTTTGCACGATGGACTTTGCATTTCCCCGAGATGACTCGGAGGGTCCGGAGGAGGAGTGACCGCTCCCCTGCCGGGAGACCGAATGTCGATTCCGGACGAAAGTTGTGAAATGGGCTCGATTTTCCTCTCGCGTCTGTGACGAGAAGGGCACTTCTTTACGGCGACTTGTATCGTCGTGCTTTCCACCATAAGGGCATGGATCCATGCAGGATTTTGACGTTGGCGACATCGTTGCTGGCAAATACGAGATCAAGAAGGTCCTTGGGACCGGGGGCATGGGGAAGGTCTTCCGGGCCCGGCAGGTGGATCTGGGGCGCGACGTGGCGCTCAAGGTGCCCAGCCAGGCGGTCCTGAACTCGCCGGAGATCATGGCGCGTTTTTCCCGCGAAGCGCGCACGGTGGCCAAGCTCACCCATGACAACATCGTGCAGGTCTATGAGTACTACCATGAAGGCGACATGGCGTTCATCGCCATGGAGTTCGTGGAAGGACAGGACCTGAAGGAATTCATCTCCAATCCGCAGCCGGATCTGACGGTCGGCGACATGGCCATGATCCTGGAGATGGCCTGCGAGGGGATGGCCCACGCTCACGAGGCGGGAATTGTCCACCGCGACATCAAGCCCCACAACATCATGGTGGCCCGCCTTCCACGCGGCAGATGGCGCGTGAAGGTGATGGACTTTGGCATCGCGCACATTGATCCGACGGGACAGTACACCGAAGTCAGCGATGGTCAATTGACCCAGACCGGACAGGCGTTGGGCACGCCGAGCTACATGTCGCCCGAGCAGATTCGCGGCAGCGGCGTCTCGCACCTCAGTGACATCTACTCGTTCGGCTGTGTGATCTATTACGTCTTCACCAAGAACACCGTCTTCCAAGGTTCCGGCCTGACGGTTGCCGTCTCGCACTTGAACGAGATGCCGCCATCCGTTCGCAGCGCCAATCCGCAACTGCCCGAAGAGCTGGACGCCGTGATCCAGCGCTGCCTGGAGAAGGACCCCTCGAAGCGCCCGCAGCATGGATCGGAACTGGGTGCCATGATCGCCGCGGCCTTGAGTCCCGTGGCCAACAAGCCCATGTCGGAAGTTTGGGCGTTTGCGGGCCTGCCGGGTGATGCCACAATCCCGATCATCGGATCGGCAAAGACACCCAGCAGTGGCGACCAATCCAGCCGCGCCATTGAAGAAGTCCAGACAAAGGGGACTCTCCCCCAGACAGCCATCGGGCAGCGCGCCATGGAAGCGGGAATGACCGCGCCCATGCCCGCCCTGCACGAATCGCGCACGAGCGCCGGACGTGGTGGAGCGACTCCGACCACTCCCGGAGCGGCCATACCCCCGACTGGTGCGACTCCCACGGGGGGCGCTGCCGAGGTAACACCAGCCGCTCCCAGCTCCGGGATGCTATCGCTTCCTGTTCTACTTGGCGGAGCAGCCGTGCTCGCACTTGTCGTGGGATTGTTGCTGGTCATGGTGGTGATGCGTGGAGGTGGCAAGGGTGAGGAGGAACCACCGGGCGATGATCTGGTCACTGTCGTCCCCACGCCGGTAGCTACTCCGACTCCCGGTGGACAGGCGACACCAGTCCCCACGGCAACTGCGGCGGTCACTCCCACACCGTCTCCGATCCCCACGCCTTCTCCAACGCCCTCCCCCACGCCGGACACAGTGGGTGACCGGCTTGCCCGGTTCCGGACGCAGTACACCGGGACGGACGAGAGCAGTGTCTTGGTGGGGATTTGGGCTTCAACGATTCGGCTGCTGTCCGAGGCGCCCGAATCGCGCCATGCTGAGATCTATTCACTGGCGGACAACATCGCCGCCAAGGTCACGCGCAATCCACCGATGCTCACCGTCCGCGATGGGCGTTTCACCATGGGGCGTGACGATGCCTCGATGGACCAGAGGCCCTCGCATTTGGTGATGCTCAACGAGTACCAGATTGGGCAGTTTGAAGTGTCTGCCTTGGAGTTCGCGACTTTCCTGAACGCGAACAAGGATCGCGCGCCACTGCTGTTCCAGCCCACGGCTGATACCACCGTGGAGTTGCTTCAGGATGAGGACCGTTATGCTCCGAAGCAGGGCATGGAGTTTCACGCGGCCAATGGCGTGTCCTGGCACGCGGCGCAGGCCTATGCCGAATGGTTGGCCGACACGACGGGCAAGAACTTCCGTCTGCCAACGGAGGCCGAGTGGGAGCGTGCGGCGGCTGGCACGGAGCGAAGCCTTTATCCATGGGGCAACAGCGAGCCCGATGCGACCAAGGCCATCTACAACAGCAATGGGCCCGTTCGGGTTGATTCCTTCTCCGCGTTCCGCAGCCCCGTTGGTGCGTACAACATGGCAGGCAACGTGGCGGAATGGGTCTCCGATTGGTTCCTGGACACTGCTTACAGTCCGGGTGTCCTGCGCACAAATCCGACCGGGCCGGCCGAGCCATCGGGCGTTACGCCGCGCAAGGTCCTACGTGGCGGAAACTACCTCGAACGGCCTGACGACCTTACCACCTCGCGGCGTCAGCGTGACCAACCCGACAAGGCGGAGCCATTCTATGGATTCCGACTGGCCTTGACGCCTTGAGGATGAACTGGTCCCGTTTGCATGGTAATCGATTGGGCATTACAATCCCTTTGGGAGCACTGAGCATGAACGCCAAGAGCTTGGGTTTCGCGTTTCTGTGCCTGATTCTGCTGGTCGTCTCTGGCTGTGGAGGCGCGGGACGCTATGCGCTGAGAACCAAGCCAGCAGAATTGAAGACTATCCCCATGCGGGTGGTGGTCACGGATTTTCAGGATAGCCGCCCGTTCGTGCGTGTCAGTCCCACGCGCGCCAACGTGAAGCCGCTGTCATGGTACAAGAACTTCGAGTACAGCCGCTACGAGGAGCAATTCTCCGGCGGCAAGGAACCCTTTGCTTCCATGCTCGCGAGGATCGTGGCGGAAGACCTGGAGAAGTCGGGTTCCTTCGAGAGCGTTCGCTATCTCTCCCCTGCCGAACTGGCAAACATGCGGCCGGGCGATGACTATGACCTGCGCATCGATGGCACCATGAACAAGGTCACCGCCAAGGGTTACTGGCGCTACTACTCACTGATTCTGCCCTTGGGGCTCTTTGCCAACGACCTGGTGTGGATGCTGGGTTTCCCCAAGGAGGTCCGCCGCTGGGATGTGGACGTCGACCTGCAGTTAGTCGATGCCTATCGCAACGAGCCGATCGGCCAGGCCGCGAAGGCGCAGTACGTCACCAACGGCCAAGTGTACACCATCTATCACACCAAGCCGAGCGCGCTGAAGGACTTCCGCGCCAAGATGCCGGAGATCACCAACCAACTCAACAAGGCCATCGCGCAGCAGCACGCCTCCAAGACCGACGCCGAATGGGCAGCCATTCGCAATTCCGGCCGGGAGTACCTTGCCGCGCAAGCCCTGCGCCAGCAGACCATCGAGCGCGGCGCTTCGCCAGTGATCACGTTCATCTCCCCTGCGGATGGATCCTCGGTGCGGGGAGAGAACACGGCGATTCGCTGGACGGCAACAATCCCGAACGCCCTGAAGTCCATCCAGATGACGCTCAACGGCCAGTCGCTGAACACCGGAATCGATGCTGCAACCCTGTCGAGTGTCGGCTCGGCCCCAACTTCCATTCCCGCACGCGATCTGCCCGTGCAGTTGGCACTTGGCAACAATCAGGTGGAAGCGGTCCTGACCGACCATATCGACAATACGACCCGCGCTTCCATCGCGATTCGCCGTTTGCCCCAGGCACTGCGTCCCGAGCGCCGCTATGGCCTGCTGATTGGTGTGGGCTCCAATGAGGCGGTCGCCACGGTTGGCAGCCTGGAAGTTGCCCTTCGCGACCCGATTGTTGGGCAGTTCACGGACATCACGCGCGTGGCCTCCACGACGGCTTCGGCGGCGGACATCACCGACGCAGTGTCGCGATATGGCTCGCGCGCGCTGTCGGGCGATCTAGCCCTGATATACGTCGCCGCCACGGGAGACGCCGGTAACATCACCATCGGCACGGGTTCCACGGCGATGCCTCTGTCGCAGTTCATCGACCTACTGCGAACCTCCCTCGGAACCGAGGAAGTGCTGATCGTCCTTGATCTCGATCTGGCCACCGGGAGCGGCGGCAGCCTGGCGACGGCGTTGCAAGGCGTTCCGGCGCGCTGGGCTGTCGTACTGAACAACTCTACTCCCGCCGCAGCCCACAAGTCGCAGGGCGAATTCACGCTGGGGCGTGTGTTTGGACAAACCCTGCGGCAGCGCCCTGCCGGCCGGGACACGCTGACCTTGGAGGCATTCCTCGATGCATTGGGCAATGCCGCGCGCATGGCATCCAACGGTTTGGCCAGCCCCGACATTCGCGGCCGTTACGACGCCAATATCACGATGGCAGAGTTCCGCTGATCGCGGGCAGTTCACAGACGGCATGTTGGACGCAATTCGCTGAATAAATCCCCTCGCCCCCAGCGAGGGGATTTTATTGTGTAGTTCCGAATACACTCATCAACGACGGGAGAGTTCCCGTTTCCACCAGGTAATTGACCATGGACTTCATCGGATTGGACATTGGCGGCAGTGGCATCAAGGCGGCTGTCGTGGACACGGAAACCGGACGCTTGGTCACCGATCGTGTTCGCCTCAAGACACCCGAAGGGGCTGAACCGGCAGCCGTTGCCGACACCGCCGTGGAGGTCATCAAGCACTTCGATTACCGCGGGCCGGTAGGTTGCGGGTTTCCCGCCCTGATGAAGGCCGAATGCGCGCTGACCGCGACAAACATCCACAAGACATGGATTGGGCAGAGCCC
>CAZVAQ010000082.1:3897-15860 GCA_964625145.1 uncultured Candidatus Sumerlaeota bacterium | reverse complement strand
ATGGCCCAGATGATCCCCGTGGAATTGCCTCGGCACATCCTGGATGATCCGAAGCGCCAGGGTGAGGTTGCGGTGTATGACTCGCTGCAGAGAACGCTCGCGGATGATTATCATGTCTTCTACAGCGTGATGTGGACGGCGACGCAGAACGGCAGGCGATCGCGCGATGGCGAGGCCGATTTCGTGGTCGTGCATCCGGAGCGGGGGCTGTTGGTGATCGAGGTGAAGGGCGGGCGTGTCGTGTGCCGCAATGGGGAGTGGACCTCGACGGATGGCGATGGGCAGGTTCACAAGATCAAGGATCCGTACGACCAGGCTTCGCAGAACAAGTATGCGCTGGAGAAGAAGCTGCCATGGGTGGAGCATTGGGGCGGTGTGTTCATCCTGCATGGCCATGCGGTGGTGTTCCCGGACTGCGGACGTTCGCGGGATCTGGCGGGACCGCACATCGAACCGACGCTGACATCTTTTGCGGAGGACTTGGGGCGTCTGGGGCGGCGGGTGGAGGCGGCGTATGGATATTGGCGCGGCAACACCGGCAGCAAGATGTCCATAACGCCGGAGCGGATGGATTCGCTGCGCAAGTTCCTGAAGCCTTCGTTCGAACTCGTGCTGTCACCGGCGGTGATGCTTCGCCAGGCGGAGCACGCCATCGCGACGGCGACGGAACAACAGATGCGGATCCTGGACTTCATCGCGAGCCGGCCTCGCGCGCTGGTTCCCGGCGTAGCGGGGAGCGGCAAGACGGTGCTGGCGGTGGAGCGCGCGTTGCGCTTTGCGCGCGATGGGCATCGGACGCTGCTGACGTGTTTCAACCGCGCGTTGGCAGAGGAGCTGCGCGCGCGCATTCCCGCGGAGGACAATCTGACCATCCGCACGTTTCATCACTATTGCCTGGAGATGGCCGAGAAGGCGGGCGTGGAGCGCCGTCCGGAGCCGGGCGAACCTGATGCATTGCGCCGGTGGTATGAGGAAGATCATCCGGAGTGGCTGGCCGAGGCGCTGGAAAGGTTGCCGGAGGAGCGGTTCGACGCCATCGTCGTGGACGAAGGACAGGACTTTGAACTGGCGTGGTGGGTGACGCTGACGGAATCGCTGCGGGATCCGCAGGACGGGCCGTTCTACGTGTTCCACGACCCGGGCCAGGCGATATTCCGGCCATCTGCGCTGCCGACGGATTTGCCGGTGTTTGGCGCGCTGAACCACAATCTGCGCAACTCGCAGCCAATCGCGCGGATCGTGCAGTCGTTGTTGGCCAGCGAGATGCAGATCACCGGACCGCCCGGACCCGACGTCGAATGGCACGAGGCATCCACGCAACAGGAGCTGAAGAAGGCGATCAAGTCGTTGGTGCATCGGATGCAGCACGACATGGGGTTGGCGCCGGGGGACATCGCGGTGCTGACGGCGCAGTCGCCTTCGAAGTGTGGCCTTGGTGCGGAGGGTGAGATCGGCAACTTGCCCGTCACGTTCGACGCGTCGGACAGCAGGCGCGTGTTGCTGGCGACGGCGCAATCGTTCAAGGGCCTGGAAAGGCCGGCGATCATCCTGGCGGGGATTGATCGCGCGGTGGAGAACGAACAGCGGCAGATCCTGTACGTTGCGATGTCGCGCGCGCGGTTGTTCCTGGCGATTGTCGGATCGCGCGGGGCGTTGGTGAAGTTGAAAGGGTGGATTGGATAGATAAGTTGGAATTATGAATTATTAATGATCAATGCGGGAATGGAGAGTGTATTTCATTACAAGATGCCCACGCTACCATGGGCGGGTGATTTCCCAACCGGCCCTGAAGGGTCGAATTGTGGAAGGTGGAATGTGGTGCATTCGAGACGCCTGCATCACCTTGGATCATTCCGGCGTTAATTGGATCACTTTCCACTCTTCATTCTGGAACAACACTTCACCGGGGATTGTGACTTCGGGTGGGACCATGGCGTGGGTGACGCCGTGGTCGTGGGCGAGTCGCGACCAGGGGACTTGTTGCGCGGGCCATGGGGGGCGTGGGCCGTAGGACTTGATGGTCGGCATGCGCAGCAATTGCGCGCGGTCGCGCAGCCAGGAGAGCGATGTCGGATCGAAGTAGAGCGCGCCATCGTCGGACTGCTCGAAGAACACACTTCGGCGGGTGGCAACGCGCAGGCCGGTGTGGCGCGGGTCGCCTTGGATGATGGCGCCGGGGGGCGTGTGCTCGCGGATGTAGGTGGCCGCTTCATGCCATGGTTCGTCGCGGGGCATGTGGAGTAGGGGGCTGCCGGATTCGACGCGACCGAGTAGGACAATCAGCGCGATGGCGATCGCGGTGAGCCAGGCAACGGTCGTCACAACATGCAGGCACGGAAGCTCCACACGGGGGCGGGTGTTCCAATAGAGGCCGATGATGAAGAGGACGAGCAGGAGGATCTGGAAGCCGGCATTCGTGCCAAGAACATGCAAACCGGGAATCACTGCGAGCCAGACGATGAGGATGGACGCAGGGGCAAGAAGCGCCATGGCGGCGACGATGCCTGCGTATCGGGCAGGATTGGCGCGGACGCATTGCAGGGCGAGGGCGAGGATCGAGAAGAGAAGTACAACCGGGGTGAGGCGTGCATTGAATGAGCCACCAAATGGGCGAAGAACATTGAGGACGAGCATGGCGGCAAGGGCACCGGCAAGGGCCCAGGCGAGCACGTCGCGATCCTTGCGCACGCGTGTTTCCATCAACACCCATGCGGCGCAAACGACGAGCACCAGCATCCACATGGTGGCGCGAAGGGGTTGGAGCTTGATGGAGAGCGGCAGCTTGAGCAGGTCGCTGAGGATGCTGCCGATGATGAGGAAGGCGACCAGCCACGCGCAGAGTGCGCCCCGGAGGAAGAGAGCCCGGGGATCGTGCTTCGCTTCCTTGTTCCAGGCGACGACGATTCCCGCGGCGAGGATGAGCAGCGCGACGGTGCGGAGGAGCTGAAGGGGAAGCTGCGAGAAGAGGAAGTAGTGAATGACATGGCTGCGCAGGACCGCGTCGGCCCAACCTTCGGGTGCTAGCGGGGTCGGTCCAGTGACTATCAGATATAGGATAGGCAGGGCGCAAAGGGCGCCGACGGCGGCGGCTCGCGCGAGGGGAAGGAGAGCGCGCGAGTCGCGGGGGTTTGGAAGAAGAGCGCGGGCGGTCTCGCCAGCAACGATGAGTCCGCCGACATAGGCTGCCTGCAGCACGTGAATGTTGGCGCACAATCCGATGACTATGAACGCGGGGATGAGGCGGCGCTGGATCGCGAGGGCGAGTGCGATGACCAGCGGTCCGGCGACGACGCCGCTGGCGGTGATGTGGTTGGCGATGATGTAGTTCGCGGCGATGAGCGGGTCGCCCATGCCGCACAGCGTCGCAATGGCGCCCGCCGATGCCCACGGTCCGCCTCCGATCGAGCGGGCAAGGAGACCTACACCGAGGAAGAAGAGAAAGTTGAAGACGACGACTCCGACGGTCATGAAGCGCACGCCGCTGTTCCCGTCCAAGGGGATTGTCCACGCGATCAGATGCCACAGGATGGTTGGCTGGTGCGAGGCGGCCTCGACAAAGGCATCGCCGGGGAAGAGCCGCGGTTCGGTCACGCGCAGGGCGATGTGGAGGCTGTCGTGCTGGCTGCCCACAAACTCGGTGGGGATCTGCTGCATGACGGCGGTGATGGCCGTGGCAAGCAGGGCCGCGAGGAGGATCGGGAGCCATGTGCGGATCGGAGGTTGCATGGGTGCCAGCCTGACCCTGTGGGTGGCCGGGGGCGCAATTGGCCGTTGGGGATGTCGCGGCGCATTTTGGCGGCGTGGAGGGGGTCGCTCCTGTTGACGGCGGGGCCCCGGGGCTGGGACATGTCGGACATGACATCCACTGCCGCAACCCAAACACCTGTGTCATCCGCCGCCGGCGCACGCACGCGCTGTTCGGACATTTCGCCCGGCGAGGCGGTGGAGACCGTCTTGCTTCTGGCCTCCGCAGAGAAGCGCTCGAAGAAGAACGGCGACCCGTTCTTTTCGCTGTCGCTGTCGGATGCGACCGGAACCATCCAGGGGGTGATGTGGGACAACCATGCGGCGCTGCTGTCGGAATCGGCAAGGGTGGGTGACTTTGTGCGCGTGGAGGGTTTCGCGGCGGAGTACAACGGTGCGCTGCAGTTGACGGTGCGGCGGTTGGACATGGTGCCGGATTCGGAGGTCGAGCTGTCGGAGTTTCTGGCCGTGTCGCCCCGCCCGCGTGAGGAGATGGAAGCGGAGCTGGACGCGCACATTGCCAGCGTGGAGAACCGCGACTGCCGGCGGTTGCTGGACCGGTTGCTGGGCCATCCGCGCCTGCGGGAGTTGTATTGCACGGCGCCTGCCGCGGCAAAGGTGCATCAGGCCTACATTTCCGGCCTGTTGGACCACACGCTGGCGGTGGTGAAGACGGCATTGTTTCTCGGCGAGAGCTACAAGCCCTTTGACCGCGACGTGTTGCTGACGGCGGGGCTGCTGCACGACATCGGAAAGATTCGCGAATACGATTGGCGGCGGGTGATTTCGTACACGGACGAGGGGCGCCTGCTGGGTCACATCAGCATCGGCGCGGCGATGATCGATGGAGCGATGCGGGCCTTGGCGCGGGAGGAAGGCGGGTTTTCCCCGACGGTGCACCAGCACATCCTGCACTGTGTCCTGGCGCATCATGGGAAGCTGGAATATGGCTCGCCGGTGGTGCCCAAGACAAAGGAAGCGCTGCTGCTGCATTACGCGGATTACACGGATGCTTACCTGGCGAGCTATTGCGATGCGATCGAGGCGGCGCAGAAGCGTGGCCAGGGTTGGACGCCCTACAACAAGATGTTCGGGGCGTTCCTGTATTCGGGCCCGCCCGCCAGCGCGGAGGGCGCGGTGATGCCCGGCCCGGCGGATGTTCCGGCGACGGCGAGCGAGGATCCCCGTTGGGGCGGCCATGCCGATGGCGGGAATCTCGACGGCGGTTGACTGCGCGGGGCAGGTGTGCTTTGATGTCCGGCTCTGAATCCCGACCCCGGAAAGGGTCTTGCTGATGGATACTCCGGTGACACCATTCGATGACGAGAAGCGCGGCGCCGAGCGGCGGCGGGAGGAGCGTCTGGCGTTCCTGCGCGAGTGCCAGGTGGAAGTGCGCTCGCCGAATTGGGCGGTGCTGCCGAGTTACCTGATGGGCGAGACGCGCAACATCACGCTGCATGGCGTGTTGGTGGCATTGGACGGATTTTCGCGAGAGATGTTCACACGATGGGCGTCGCATCTCCATTCGGACGAGACGCTGTCGGTGGTGATCCGATTTGTGGAAGGGGACAAGCGCCTGGAATTGCCGGGACAGATAACGTGGACGATGTTCCGCGAGGATGAACCGGATTCCCCGGAGGGTGTCTGCGAGGCCGGCGTGCTGCTGTCGCTTCTGGACCCGGAGACGGAGCAGGCGCTTCGGCAATTGATTCTCGAGCTGGCTCAATGAATTCGATGTCTTGCAGGCCGCATTGGCCTGTGTCAGTACAACATCACGGTTGGGGGGACTCGCTTCGCGCGGGCGCGCGTGGCTTGTGGACACGGGCGCGCGTGCATGTGGCGGGAAAGCCGAAGCTGAGGAAACAGGCGACGCGCCTCATGAAAGGGCTCGGCGCGGGGATCGGCTACGCGACCCTGGTGGAACCGCTTTGGCGCGAGATCACGCAGATCCACATCCCGGTGGCGGGCTTGCCGCGGGAATTGGATGGCTACACGATCGTCCACCTGACGGACATCCACCACAATGCGGTGGCGGGGCGGCGGTATCTGGAGCGCGTCGTCTCGGAGGCCAACGGTCTCGATGCGGACATGATTGCGCTGACGGGCGATTTCATCACGCACGATCCGGGGCGGATGGAGGCCTGTCTGGATGTGCTGGCGAACCTGCGCGCACCTGATGGGTTGTTTGCCACGCGCGGGAATCATGACGTGGGCGTGGACCCCGAGCGCATGCGCGCGATGTGTCGCGAGCGGGGGATTGATTTGCTGAACAACGAACACCGCGTGGTGCGGCCCGGGCGCGAGCGATCGAGCCATTGGCGCGAATCGGCGGCGCCAGGGCATGGGTTGGTGATCGCGGGCGTTGAGGATTTGTGGACGGGGCACGCGCAGCCGGGGCGTGCGCTCGCTGGTGCGCCGCGCGACTTGCCTCGGGTGCTGCTGTCGCACAACCCCGCGGTGGCGGATTTGCTGACGCCGTGCATGGGGGTTGGGCTGCAGCTTTCAGGCCACACTCACGGCGGCCAGGTGCGCCCGTTCCGCCGTTCGATCCGCGCCTTCACGGATGGGACGAACAAGTACGTGAGCGGCCTTGTGGAGGGCCCGCACGCGCGCGTGTACATCAGCCGCGGGGTTGGCTCCAGCGCACTGCGCGTGCGTTGGAACTGCCGTCCGGAAATCGCGCGGGTGGTGCTGCATCCGGGGTGATGGATGAGGGAACCTCGACCTGAAGCCGCCTCATGAGCCCTGATCATGTTCTGAGCCGTCCTTGTCCGGGGTAAACGAATGTGGTTGACCAGACCCCTACAATGTGGGACCGTCCCTGCGGTGAGCAGGATGAGGGGTGGCTCTTCATCGAGTTCCGCGAGTTCAGCACTTATCGTGACGACTACTTCCCCTCCGATGGGCAGTTTGCCGGGTTTCAGGATCATTTGGCCCGCAACCCGGACGAAGGTGATGTGATGCCGGGCTGCGGCGGCCTGCGCAAGATTCGATGGCCGGATCAACGCAGGGGAAAGGGAAGGCGGGGTGGACTGCGAATCATCTACCTACTGATTCCTGAAGTTCGAGTAATCGTCTTGGTGGATGTTTATGACAAGGGTGAATCAGAGGATCTCAGTGCGAATCAGGAACGTGAATTGACAAGGTTGGCGAAGGCCATCAAGGACGAGTTGATAAGTCGGCATCGGAAGTGAGGAGTGACGGGACCCATGGCAAGACGATCCAGAAAACCTTTTGGCGAGCGATTGATCGCCAACATGTCGAAGGGTTTGGAAGACATTCGCAACAACCGGGAATTGTCCACGGCGTTCGTCCCCACGCCGCCTGATCCTCCTAAGTTTGATCGTCATGACTTGGCTGAACTTCGCCGTAACCTCAGAATGACACAGGCTGGACTCGCGGCCTTTCTCAACGTGTCGGAAAAGACCGTGGAGAGTTGGGAACAGGGGAATCGGAATCCGAACGGCGCCGCACTTCGACTGCTTCAAGTCATGCAGGATCCATCCCTCCTGGCCCCGTTTTCAACCGGCTCGGAAGCAGCAGCGAGATCACCACGGAAGGTCCGGCATACGACAAGGAAGAAGGTGGAGGCATGACCTCCTTGCACCACTCGACACAAACACTGCGCGTGCGATGGAATTGCCGCCCGGAAATCGCGCGGGTGGTTCTTCACTAGGGTTGAGAGAGTTCCTCGTTCCTCGTTGAAAAGCACATCACCAACCAGGGCGACACCCTGAATGGAGCATGGACATCCATGTCCGTGCTTCGAGTTTGCCGTGTGGGGCAGGGTTTGTGGGTTGACCCGTTGAAGAGCTTTCGGTGTGATGTGCTTGAGTGAAGATACTACTCACACTTGGAGGGACATTCCGATGGCAAACTACAAGGTGGATGACATCGAAGGCATCGGCCCGGTGATCGCGGAGAAGCTGAAGGGGGCGGGGGTGAAGGACACGGACGGTTTGCTGGCGGCGTCGAAGACGCGCAAGCAGCGGGCGGACCTTGCGGAGAAGTCGGGTCTGTCGGAAAAGCAGATCCTGAAGTTCGCCAACATGGCTGACCTGTACCGCATCAACGGCATCGGAAGCGAGTACTCCGAATTGCTGGAGGCGGCCGGCGTGGACACAGTTCCCGAGCTCGCGCAGCGCAACGCCGCGAATCTGGCGAAGGCTCTGGAGGCTGCAAACGCGGAGAAGAAGCTGACGCGCCGCGTGCCGTCAGAGAGCGAAGTGGCAAAGTGGATCGAGCAGGCGAAGGGGCTGGACAGGGTGTTGGAGTACTAAGTTCCTGGTTGATGGGACATTACCAGAACGACGCCACTGAAGGGAGCATGGGCATCGTGCCCGTGCTCCCAATGGGCCGGAGCCCCGAGATCATCTATGGCATTTTGCAGTATATTGTGAATGATAGACCTCTCTTCCAATCCACGACCGGCCATGGCCCGGTATTGGTCCCGAAGGGACCAGTCATGTTTGGCAGGAGAGTGGCCGGACGGTCGCCTGTTGGCAAGCCCGAGGGGGTGCTCCCGCCCCCCGCCTCCGGCATTGACCGGGGGGTGGGGGGGCTCCTAGGGTCCTGCCCCCTGTTCGGAGGGGTCTCCGGGCGGGGCAGGGTTTTCATATTTCTGTCAGAGGTTTTCACACGGCATGGCCTCCCGCCCGAGCAACCAGCGCTTCCCTTCCACCAATCCCAGCGTCTCCTTCCCCGAGCTTGAAGAGCGGGTTTTGGCGTTCTGGAAGGAGGACGACACGTTCCTGCGCTCCATTCAGCAGCGCGAGGAGCAGGGCGCGCCGGATTATGTCTTTTACGATGGGCCCCCGTTCGCCACGGGCCTGCCGCACTATGGGCACATCCTCACCAGTTACATCAAGGACACGGTGCCGCGCTACTTCACGATGAAGGGCTTCCGCGTCGATCGCCGCTTCGGGTGGGACACCCACGGGTTGCCGATCGAGACGGAGATCGAGAAGGAGATGGGGATCAGCGGGAAGAAGGCCATCGAGGGCGTCGGCATCGCCGAGTTCAACAAGCGATGCGCCACGGCCGTGCTTCGCTACACGAAGGAGTGGGAGGAGATCATCACGCGTCTGGGCCGGTGGGTGGACTTCCGCCGCGACTACAAGACGATGGACCTGTCCTACATGGAGTCGGTGATGTGGGTGTTCCACCGGCTGTGGGAGAAGGGCCTGGTGTACGAGGGCGACAAGGTGGTGCCGTACAGCTACGGCGCGCAGACGACGCTGTCGAACTTCGAGGCGAAGCTAGACGACAGTTTCCGTCCGCGCCAGGATCCTTCGGTGACGCTGCGGTTCAAGCTGCGCGACAGCAAGCTGGGCGGCGACGAGTACATCCTCGCATGGACGACAACGCCGTGGACGCTGCCGAGCAACATGGCGTTGGCGGTGGGACCGGATGTTGACTATGCGTTGTTCAAGGACGACACGGGTTATTACTGGATCGCCGAGGCGCGCGTCGCGGCGTACGAGAAGCTGTTGGCCAGCGCGGAAAAGGTTCGCACGGCAAAGGGCGCGGAGCTGGCCGGGCGCACGTACGATCCGCTGTTCCGCTATTTCGAGCACCTGCGCGCGGAGGGCGCGTTCCGGGTGCTGACGGCGGACTTCGTGACGACGGAGGACGGCACGGGCATCGTGCACGTCGCGCCGGCGTTTGGCGAGGAGGACTATGAGTTGGGCAAGGCGCAGGGCGTGCCGCGGCCGTGTCCGGTGGATGACGCGGGATGCTTCACGGAGCCGATCACGGATTTCCTGGGGCAGAACGTGCACGATGCGAACAAGCCGATCATGAAGTGGCTGAAGGATGCCGGGTCATTGGTGCGCCAGGAAACCATCGAGCACAATTACCCGCATTGCTGGCGCACGGACACGCCGCTGATCTATCGCACGGTGCCGACGTGGTACGTGGATGTGTTGAAGATCAAGGAGCGCATGCAGGCGGCGAACCAGAAGATCAACTGGGTGCCGGACCACATCCGCGACGGGCGCTTTGGCGATTGGCTGGCGAATGCCCGGGATTGGGCGATCTCGCGCAGCCGCTTCTGGGGCGCGCCGATTCCGATCTGGAAGTGCGACGTGTCGGGCGAGCTGTACGTGCCGGCCAGCGTCGCGGAGCTGTCGTCAAAGTGCGGCCGCGAAGTGACGGACCTGCACCGGCCGGCCATCGACGAGGTGACGTTCCCGTCCCCCGCGGGTGGCACGTTCCGGCGCGTGCCGGAGGTGCTGGACTGCTGGTTCGAGTCCGGCGCCATGCCGTACGCGCAGGTGCATTACCCGTTCGAGAACAAGGAGTGGTTCGAGAAGAACTTCCCGGCTGACTTCATCGTGGAATACATCGCGCAGACGCGCGGTTGGTTTTACACGCTGGTGGTGCTGGGCGCGGCGCTGTTCGATTGCCCGCCGTTCAAGAACTGCCTGTGCCATGGCGTTGTGCTGGCGGCGGACGGCCGCAAGATGTCGAAGCGGTTGAAGAACTATCCCGATCCGATGGATGTCGTGCACAAGTACGGCTCGGATTCGCTTCGCATCGCGCTGCTCAGCTCGCCGGTGGTGCGCGGCGGGAACCTGTGCTTCAAGGAGCGCGACGTGGAGGAGGCGATGCGCTCCTTCATGATTCCGTTCTGGAATGCGTATCACTTCTTCTGCACGTATGCGAACATCGATGGTTGGCAGGCGCGGGATGGCAATGCCGGCCCACGCCCGCACACGCGCAGCGACCGCTACATCCTGGCGAAGCTGGAGCAATTGAAGGCCGATGTCAGCCGGTTCGTCGAGACGTACGACATCGTGTCGGCGTACGAGGCGCTGTTCGACTTCATCGACCAGATGAACAATTGGTACATCCGGCTGAACCGTCGCCGCTTCTGGAGCGACGAGGCGGACGCGGAGAAGGGCGGCGAGAGCAAGGACGCGGCGTACGAGACGCTGTACACGGTGCTGCGGGAGCTGGCGCTGATCTCGGCGCCGCTGACGCCGTTCCTCAGCGAGGAGATCTATCGAGGCCTTGTGGGCACGTCGCAGAGCGTGCACCTGGCCGATTGGCCCGTGCCGCGGCCGGAGCTGGTGGACGCGGAGTTGGTGGCTCAGGTGGAGTCGGTGCAGAAGATCCTGTTCCTCGGGCGGCAAATCCGGGAGAAGCACCGGATCAAGAACCGCCAGCCGCTGCGCAGCGTTGGGCTCACCGGCGTGTCGCAGGACATCGTGGATGCCTATGGGGATGAGATTCGCACGGAACTGAACGTGAAGGAAGTGGCGGTGCTGCCGCATCCGGAGCAGTTGGTGCGCGCGGAATACAAGCCGGTGTCGGGGATCCTGGGGCCGAAGCATGGCAAGGATTTCAAGACGATCATGAACGGCCTGCGGAGCGGGGACGTGGAGTTGCTCGACGATGGGCGGGCAAAGGTCGCCGGTTTCACGCTGGAGGCCGATGAGTACACGGTGCAGTTTGTGACGAACAACGAGCACCTTGGCTGCGCGACGGCGGGGAGCCTGATCGTCATCCTGTCGGTGGATCTGGAGCCGGAGCTGGTGACGGAGGGTCTGGCGCGGGAGGTGGTGCGGGCGATCCAGGTCGCGCGCAAGGAGCTGGCGCTGGAGTACACCGAGAGGATCCGCGTGGGTGTGGAGACCGATTCGGAGGAACTGCGCTCTGCCATCGCCGCTCATGGGGAATGGATCAAGGGGGAGACATTGGCGACCGATCTTGGCGGGGATTTCGATGGTGACCGTCCGGTGGAGGTGAGAGAGCTGAATCTGGGAGACTTGACGGCAACGTTGCGGCTGCAGCGCGAGGCGCAGGCGGGGGTGGCGGGGTGAGTTCCCGGAGCGCTTCAAGGATCGGGGGCAATTTTAGGACTTTACATGGGGGGTGGGTCTGCCGCTTTTCTGGGGGCCCCACATGCGGAAAGGACGCGTTGCCCATGATTTCCTTGGACAGGAAAGCATTTACCCTGATTGAGCTGCTGATCGTGGTGGCGATCATTGCCATCCTGGCGGCCATCGCCGTGCCGAATTTTCTGGAGGCGCAGGTGCGCTCAAAGGTCAGCCGTGCGCGGACGGACCTCAGAACGGTGACGACGGCATTGGAGTCCTATGCGGTTGACTTCAACAAGTATCCCCCGGAAATGCGTGAGGGATCCCCTCCGAGTGCTTCTCCACCGAAGATTTGGGGGTACACCGTACCCAATGCCCATTTCGGACGCGATGGTC
>CAZVAQ010000082.1:0-3887 GCA_964625145.1 uncultured Candidatus Sumerlaeota bacterium | reverse complement strand
ATCCGCCGGAGATGCGGCCGTACATCGGTGCCAGTGCGACAGGTCGCAGCCCCGTCTTTGGCTTCCGAGGTACCATGAGTCATTTCACCACCACCGGCCGGAATAGGATCAGGGAGCATGATGTGGTCATGACGGTGTCGGGGGCGCTCACGACACCGGTGTCGTACCTGAGCACCGTGATGCCGGATGTGTTCAAGCAGGGCAGAACCATCACAGGTGGTTATGCAACATTTTCCTTCGCCGGGAATGGCGACCCCTATGAGACGGGCAACCCGTTTGACGCCACCTATTTCTACCATAACATCAAGATGCGCGTTGATTCGGGGCTGGTCGGATACCTGGATGCTGACGTCAGGGACTATGGTGATTGGCGCATCTACAGCCTTGGGCCCATGGGGCAATACTGGGGGATTGGCACCATCGACCCAACGATGGGTTGGAAGTACGATCCCACAAACGGAACGATGAGCTCTGGTTTTATCCTGCGCACGCAAAAGGACACGTCGGGCGAGAATTTCTCGCGTAGCTGATCGCGCGGGACACGCGATGACGATCCGGGCCTGGCGACATCGCCGGGCCCTTTTTTCATTTCCCCGCCCGGCGATGTCTGGCGTGATGGCGGCGAATCAACATTCCGGAGGAGGCGAGCTCCGATGCTGAAATCATTGCTGGCGATGCTGGTGCTGGGCATTGTGTTGACGGGTTGTTCTTTGGCGCAGGGGAACGTGGACACGCTGGCGCCCGTGCGGGCGCAGGTGGCGGGAGTCGAGGGGAAGAATTGGCCGGATCCGGAGGCGCGGTTTGGCAAGGCCATCGCGGAGTTCGAAGAGGCCGACGCGAAGGAATTTCCGCCGGAGGGCGTGTTGCTGGGCATTGGCAGCAGCAGCATGCGCGGCTGGCACGGGAACATCGCGGAGGATCTGGCGCCGTTGACGGTGATCCCGCGTGGGTTCGGAGGATCGAACATGAACGACGCGGTGTATTTCATGGACCGCATTGTGCTGCCGTACAAGCCTTCGAAGATCCTGCTGTACGAAGGCGACAACGACATTGCCGGCGGCCATCCTCCGCAACAGGTCGTGGCGAAGTACATCGAGTTCATCGACCGCGTTCACGCGGAGTTGCCGAAGACGAAGATCTACATCATCGCGGTGAAGCCGAGCCCGTCCCGCTGGAATGTGTGGCCGCAGATGCAGGAGACGAACGCGCTGCTGAAGCAGCTTTGCGAGCTGGATGACCGGCTGGTCTTTGTGGATGTGGCGACGGCGATGATGGACGAGAGCGGCGTGAAGGTGCGCGAGGACATCTTCCTCAACGACCGCCTGCACATGAACCGTCAGGGGTATTTGATCTGGCGCGAGGTGATGCGGGAAGCGTTGGGGATATAGGCGAAGGCGGAAGGATGAAGGATGAAGGCGGAAGGAAGAAGGGTGAAGGATGAAGAGGCTGCCCGATGGATTGGGCAGCCTCTCTTCATTGTTGGCCGTGGTGATATTTCACCAACCACAAGAGTGTCGGGAGATCGACGAGGATCGACGGCGGGGCGTCCTCGATCTTGGCGAGTTCCTCTTCGAGGCGCACGTACCACGTCGGGTCGCGGAGGATGGAGCGGTATTGGTGAAACGCGGGCAGGCCCGTGCGCGGCATGTCGCCGGTGATGAATCGCGCGGCGGCTGCCGGATCGTGGGAGAGATCGCCGCGGGTGGTGACGAAGGGAAGGTCGCCGTGCATGCCGGTGGTGCGGCCGTCGGGATGCGGACGATGAAGGACTATGCCGCCGGGGGAGAAACGCGCGTAGGCATCGAAGCCTTCAGGGCCCATGACGGGGAGGAAACCATCGAGGACGAAGCCGACGACATCAATGTTCCAGGTTTGGAAGTGTCGTTGGTTGTGTGCCTCCCACGCGGGCCATCCGCTGGGCAGGTTGGAATGAATGCGCGGTTGGGAGAGGGCGGCGGCGTTGACATAGCCCGCGCCGGAGTCACCGGCGATGAAGAAGTCGTTGTCGGTGCGGCGTTCGCGGGCCCATCGCATGCCGAACGCGAATCGGTCGGCGAGGTTGGGATTGAACGCCCACGCGAGCGGAAGCTGGCCGCGATTGGGGTCGTTCCACAAGCGCGGCAGGTTTTGGTAGAGCCATGCGGCTGCGTCGTAATCGCCGACGTAATGCGCGCGATAGGTGACGGGGAGGAGCCCGCCATCCGGTGAGAGTATGCCGCGGGAGATGAGGGATTCGCGCGTTGGGCGCGGGTTGGCGGGGGGCTCGGCGGGCAATGGAGCGTGCATGAAGACCGACGCATTTGCCATGGCGGAAAGGTCAAGGGCGTCGGCATCGAGGAAGGCGTTGTAGGCCGATAGGATCTCGGTGCATTTCCACTCGGTGGCGACTCCGTCGCGAGTGCCGCCTGCATTCCATCCGTTCACGTTGACGTCGGTGTACTTGTAGCGCCACGGCACATAGCCAGCGACGTGGATCATGCTGTCGATGCCCGCCTGGTCGATGGTGGCGCGCATCAGGGCGTGAAGCGTGCGCACGTCGGTGCCGGGTGTCTGCGTGGGATCGTCGACGGGTGCTTCGTCGTCCCACATGTTCAGACACCAGAAGGCGCCGCGATTGGCGATGATGAAGTCGTGGTTGGTGAGCGTGTGGTTTTCGGGGCGGCCGGACCAACCGCTCTGCAACCAATGGCCGTCGATGTAGTATCCCATCACGCGCGGGTTGGTGCGGCCGGTCTTGATCTGGGTTTCGATGAGCCAGTGATAGGCGTCGTTCTTGGGGCTGCCGGTGGAGGGAAGCGTGGTGCCGGGAATGGTGCCGGTGCCGGTGAACATTGGCGAGCCGTCGTCGGCCATGAGTCGGATGCGGACTTCGAGGCCGCCTTCGATGACAAGGCGATGATAGAGCGAGCCGGGCGTTTCGTCATGGCGCAGGACGGCGAGGTTCTCGATGCCGGCCAGCGTGGCGGCAAGGTTGGAGGTGGCGGGAACGCGCTCGTCCCACACGACGGCGCCGCGTATGTCGTCGTGGAAATGTTCGAGCAGGTCGGCGACGTCTTCGGCATGCGCGGGCGTCGTGCCCTCCAGCCACGCGCCGGGCGCGGTCATCTGCTCCCACCAGAAGTCGTCGAACGGCGGCATGTAGCGCAGGTAAAGCCGTGGCTCCTCGCGGTTGACGATGCCCTGGATGGAGGAAGCGAAGTGCGTCTCGTCCCACAAGCGGCGCATCTGCACGGGATCGTGCATGTCGAGGGTGAGAAGGCGGGAGATGTCGAGGATGAGCATGAAGGCGGAAGGATGAAGGCTGAGGGTGGAAGGATGAAGATGTCTCGGGCTTGTTCTTCGGCGGCCGGGAAAAGAGAATTTCCCTGAAGTGTATCCGTTGGAAACTTTATCCTTCATCCTTTATCCTTTATCCTTCCGGGTACAGTCGGGGCCAGTAGGGGCCTTCGAACTTGTCGCCGGGTTGCTTGCCTAGTTCCTTCATGAGGATGACGTTCATGTGCGCGTCGCATTCGGTGCCCGCGTGCCAGGTGGCGTCGCCGGGTTGCAGGTGCAGCACGAGGGAACGGCGGGGGCGGTGGGTGAAGTTGGGGCCGCTGCCGTGAATCGTCAGGCAATGGTGGAAGCTGACCTGGCCGGCCTTGAGGTTGCACGGGACGGTCTTGAATTCCCTGCCGGTGGCTTGCTCGATGTTGGCTTTGAGGGCGTCAAGATCCTGCTCGAAGAAGTTGTTGGCGTCGAGCAGGCCCCACTTGTGGCTGCCGGGGACGACTTGCATGACGCCGTTCTCGAGGGTGACGTCGTCAAAGGCGACCCAGGCGGTCAGCAGGTTCGTGGGGGCGCATTGCCAGTAGTGATGGTCCTGGTGCCACCCGACGTTGCCGCCG
>CAZVAQ010000081.1:0-16275 GCA_964625145.1 uncultured Candidatus Sumerlaeota bacterium | reverse complement strand
GATCTGCTGGATTGGAGTCCAAACATAGGCAGCTCGCCGGCCGTCTGGTCCCTCGGGGTCTCTGGAGACAAGGTCGTCATTGCAGGAGGCTTCTCCGAATTCAACGGTCTCCCCCGATCGCACCTGGTCGTCGTGGACGCGGTGACCGGCGAACTACTGGATTGGGTTCTCAATCCTAACCAACAGATGCGTGCAGTTGCTGTATGGGGGAATACGGCCTGTGTTGGTGGATTCATGACGAGCATGGGTGGAGAGACACGCAACCGGATCGCCGCCTTTGACAATGTGACTGGACAGCTCCTGCCATGGAATCCCAACGCGGATGGCACGGTGCGGAGGCTGGCCAAGCACGGCTCCACTATCTACGCCGCGGGTGACTTCACCAATATCAGCAGCCAGCCACGCGAACGCTTGGCCGCCCTCGACGCCAATACTGGCGCGGCCACCACATGGAACCCCGAGCCCAACAACAGAGTTGAAGCCATCGCTGCCACAGATTCTGCTGTTTATCTCGGTGGTTATTTCACTTCCGTCGGCGGTGAGGATCGCAATCGAATTGCTGCTGTGGATCCAGACACCGGCCTCGCCACGGACTGGGACCCCGATGCCGATGAACACGTGATGGCCCTCGCCGTTTCCGGATCGACCATCTACGCCGGTGGATTCTTTACCAACATCGGCGGTGCCTATCGCAATTACATCGCTGCACTCGACAGCGTATACGGAACGGCGACTGACTGGAATCCAGGACCCAGCAGTCCGGTCATCGGCTTGAGTGCCGCTGACAACTTCATCTATGCCAGTGGATGGTTCAACGACATCGCAGGGGAAGCCCGTCGCGGAGTCGCAGAACTGGATGCGACAACCGGTGACGTCACCCCATGGTCCTCCCAGCTCAGTGCAAATCCGGACTATACCGCTGCCTCCGCGTCCGCGGTCTTTCTTGGAGGTTCATTTACGACATCCTCAGGTGCGTCCAGGGAGAGCTTGGCAGCCGTTGACCGAGCCACGGGTGAGGCGACGGACTGGAACCCTGACCCGAGGCAGACCATCGAAACCCTCGCTTTGTCTGGCTCCACCGTGTATGTGGGCGGTCGGTATTCCAGCATCGCTGGTACGCCTGTCGGTTATCTTGCGGGCTTCTACTTGGAAAGTGACGGGGACGCGATTGCCAATTTCGAGGAAGATCAAGCCCCCAACTCCGGCGATGGCAACGGCGATGCCATCCCGGACAGCACGCAGCATCACGTGGTCTCCTTGCAGGCCGGCAACTCCGGCATCTGGCTCACGCTCGTGGCGCCGTCCGAGGCGTACCGCCTCCGCAACGTGCGCCTTCAACCACAGCACCCGCCCTATCCCGACGGCGTGAAGAGTTTCCCCTTCGGGCGCATCATCTTCGAGCTGGATGTCCCCACACCCGGCGAGACGTGCCAGGTCCTGCTTTACTACAGTGCCATCCCATTCCCTGAGTCCATCGACAACCTCTACTATTGGAACGGCGCCCAATGGACCCTCGCGTCCTCCTTTGCTGAACTGGATGGGAACCTGTGACGGTTCACCATCACCTACGAGGATGGCGGCCCTGCAGACCTCGCAAATCACCCCGACGGTTTGATCCGCGGCATCCTCTCGCCCAGCTTCGGCGGCACGACCCTGCGTGTTGACCTTGTCCGCTTCGATGCCACCGCGCGCGGCATTGGGCAATCCGTCGACATCCAATGGGAAACCGCCGCCGAGTTCATGAACGCGGGCTTCAACATCTATCGCGTCGGCGACAAGCTCCACCAGCTCAACGAATGGCCGCTCCCCCCGCTTGGTGATGAAGTGACCGGCGCCGTGTATGACTACGTCGACGAAACTCCCCTGCAAGCCGGCGAGGTCCGCCGCTACATGCTCGAAGACGTCGAGTTCAGCGGCCGCCGCACCCTCCACGGCCCCGCCACCGTCGGTCCCCTCGAAGCCGAAGCTTCCCATATCGTCGACTGGGCCCTCTACGACTGACGCCCGTTCTCATGAAGTTCCCACATCCCCCGCACCACTCTCTGTGCGGGGGATGTTTGTTTGGGGGGTTGCTCATCCGGCCATGCCCGCCCCGAAAAAACCGACAAACGCCCCTTGACTCTGCGCGAGCCATCCCCAAAGTGCGGACCTCCCGGCGGGAAGGCTCCCTGCCACCCCCGGGCTTCTCGGTGTCGGGTTCGTCTAGTCTGGTCTAGGACAGCGCCCTTTCACGGCGCAAACACGGGTTCAAATCCCGTACCCGATACCATCTCAATTCAGAATTCAGATTATGAAGTCAGAAAGTGCAGGACGCCCACGTCCTCTTGGACTGGGCTCGCGGTCCCGTCCATTTCCACCACAACACCCCCAGCCTATCCTATTCTGAATACTGAATTCCGTATTCCTCACTACCTCGCCAGCAGCCTTACCAACATCACCTCGGTCATTTCCATCGCGTCGGGAACCACCAGTTCCTCGCCCGTCGGAAACAAAGCCTTCTGGATGTCGTTGAGCATCGTCAGGCATCCCTGCAACCGCGACAGGCTGATGTCTGCCGCCATCTGCCGGAACTTGCGCGCCTTGAAGTCCGGCACCGAGGCCAGCGATGGCCGCAGTCCCTCCACCTGAAACGCACCGCGCGCGTTGCGACCATCCCGAGTCGCCTCGATCTCCAGCCGCGCCTGAAGCAGCACTTGCAGGAAACCATTCAGGGTCGTCACCACGCGAAACGCATTGCTGCTCTTCTCGTTCCACTCGCGCAGCAGCCGAATCGCCTCGTCCGTGCGGCGTGCAAACAATGCATCCTCCAGCGCCCAATCCACCCGCTTCTCGCTGAACTCCTGGATCTCGCCCAGCCTCTGAACCATCTGGTAGAGCGCGCTGGTCTTCGAGACCTTCTTTCGGTCATCATCTTCGTTGAAGACAAAAATCAGCGCATTCTCCGAATCTGTCCCCGAGTCGCGAATGTACTCTTCCAGGATTGCCGCCGGGTCGCGCTTGGCGCCTTTGGCGGCGGCCGATTTCGCCTTTGCCGCGCGCAGGCTCCCTTCCTTCCCCGTGCGGAAATCCATCAGCTCCCACACCACCACCACGCGCTTTTGGTCCGGCACGAAGGACATCGTGCCCAGTTCCTCGATGATCTGCCCCACCATCCGGTCCAATTGCGGCGGTTGGTTGCCCGGTCCCCGCAAATCGACCACCTCGCCGTCCTCCTCGCCGAGGGGGAGAAGACGGCGCAGCAGCCCATATCGCGCTTCGTTCACGCGCGGTTCGTCATTTCCATGGACCAAATGAACGGCGATGGGCATGGCGCGCGCCGCAAGGTGCCGGTCAAGGCTCCTGCGTTTCCCCCTGCGGTGCCTCTTCCGTCACGATCGGCTCTGACACGGCCTGCTCCAGTTGCTCTGCGCTCACTTCGGCCTCTTCTGCGGCCTCTTCCAAGCTCCACATTGCGGGCTCGGCCGCGCGTGCGGGTCGCGGTTGCGTGTTCTCCTGCTCGTACCTGCGGCGCAGGCGTTCCTGCGCGGCGGCGCTAAAGCCCTCCAGCGCCTCGTCCGTCAATTGCCCTTCTTCCAACATCCGCTGCCGCAGACTCTCCCCATACAGCGCGTCCAGCTCCTGCTGCTTGCGGCGCGTGGCTGCATCCATGTCGGGCCCAGGCGGGGTCGTCGGCACAAACTGCCCCTGCACATCGCGCTGCTCCAGGAACAATTCATCGTCGCGGTAGATATCCAGCAGGACAAACCCAAGAACGAAATCCAGCGCCTCCTCGGGGTACACGCCTGCATCCACCGCGATGATCGGCGTGGCCACTTCAGCCCCGAGCGAGAACAACCGCGAGCGTCCGTCATCCCATGACGGTAAATTGCGGATGATCTTGCGATCCTTCAGATCCGTCCAAGGAGTTGTCCCCTCCAGATACTCATTCCCCCACAACGGCTGCATCTGGTTCGTGGAACCGTACAGCAGCGAGACGCCCCCCTCCGTGCGACGCTCGCGCACGATCCCAACGCCGCGCTTCTCCAACCCCAGATAGTGGCCATTGTAGTGGACGAAGCCCGCCTGCAGCGCCGAGGTCACCCGGGCCTTGGCGCCGTACCCGCGGCCACTACGCGGTACCCCCACGCGCAACCGGAAGATGTCCACGAAATCATTCACCCGGTCCTTGCCGTACTGAAAGGTCCCCTCCACGGGGCCGGCTTCAGCCGGTGTGAAGGACCCGAGGCCCAAGGCCGTGATCAATCCAGCCATGACCCATTTCAGGCCACGCCGCCGGTGCTTGTCCAGATTCGCCATCGCCATTTCTCTCCTGCCAAGTGTTGGGAGACTACGGCCACCAGACCGTGTGAGGGAATCGAAGGTTAGGAACACCCCGGGACGATGACAAGCCCTGATCCCGGTCCGCCAGCCCGAATGTGGCAATGGCGCCACTTTCCCCGTACCGGCCCCACCGGCTGGATCAGCCCAAAACCGACTCCCGCCAGAGTCTTGACTTGCCACCATTCAGCACTGAAGTGACCGTCGGGCATATTTGAGCGCCGCCCGGCTAGCTCGATGAAAGGCTCCCGGTGGGTTTACATAAGAGAGGCGATCCCGGTCCGGATGGAACGCGCCCCTCTGCAGGGGCCGCGACGCGTCCCCTTTTTTCTTTCTTCCTCGTCCTTCTTCTCACGCCCTTGCTCCTTGCCGCCCTGGCGACATCCGCCGCGGCCCAAGGCCAACGCGTCCGCGTCGGGATCTACGAGAATGCCCCGAAGGTCTTTACCGATGAGTCGGGCAAGCCCGCCGGGATCTTCGTGGATGTCATGAACGAGATCGCCCGCCGCGAGGGATGGGAAGTCGAATATGTCCACGGCTCCTGGGGCGAAGGACTCGATCGCGTCGCGCGTGGCGAAATCGACCTGATGCCCGATGTCGCCCGCACTCCCGAGCGCGAGGCGCAATTCACCTTCCACGAAGTGCCGGTCATGGCCTCCTGGTTCCAGGTGTTTGCCCGACACGGCAGCGGCATACGCAGCGTCATGGACCTCATGGACAAGCGCATCGCCGTCCTGGAGCGATCCGTACAGCACGATGCCTTCGTTCGCCTCGTCGACGGGTTCGGCGTCAAGACCAAGCTCATCCCGCTGCCGGACTATGAACGCTGCTTTGAGATGGTCCAGACCGGTGAAGCGGACGCCGCCATCACCAATCGCCTGCACGGACTGATCCACGCGCCAAAGTACGGCCTGGAGGACACCTCCGTCATCTTCTTCCCCACAAACCTATGCTTCGCCGGGCCGCCGGAAGGCAGGCCGGAACTCTTTGCGGCCATTGACCGGCAACTCACCGATCTCAAGGCCAATCCTGCTTCCATCTACTACCAATCTCTCAAGCGGTGGAGCGAACAGGACGTCAAATTCAACCTGCCAGACTGGGTCTATCGCCTCGGCATCGTCGCCGTCACGGTGTTGCTCGTCTCCCTTGGTGCCAGCCTTGTCCTGAAGCGCCAGGTGAATGTCCGTACCCGCCAACTCCGCCAAGCAAACCAGGAGATGGAACAGCGCATCGTGGAACGGACTGCCGAGCTGGCCACGGCGATGGAACGCGCCCAGGAGGCCGACAATCTCAAGTCCGCCTTCCTCGCCACCATGAGTCATGAACTGCGCACGCCCCTCAACTCCATCATCGGCTTCACGGGGATCCTGCTGCAGGAACTCCCCGGCCCCCTGAACGACGAGCAGAAGAAGCAGATGCAGATGGTGCAAACCAGTGCCCGGCATCTGCTCGCGCTCATCAACGATGTGCTCGACATCTCGAAGATCGAGGCGGGCCAGCTCAACCTGGCCATCTCCGAGTTTGACCTCAGGCCGTCCATCGAGAAGGTCGTCACCATCGTCAAGCCACTCGCCGAGAAGAAGGACATCACGCTCGAAGTGAACATCGCGCCGGAGATCGGCCACATCACGGCCGACCAAAGGCGATTCGAGCAGATCCTCCTGAACCTGATGACCAACGCCATCAAGTTCACCGAATCGGGAAGCGTGCGGCTTGATTGTCACACCGATGACGCGGAGTATGTCTTCGCCGTGTCGGATACCGGCATCGGCATCCAGCCTCAACACATGTCCGGCCTTTTTCGACCCTTCCACCAGATCGACAGCGGCCTCTCCCGCAGGCACGAGGGCACCGGACTGGGTCTTTCTATTTGCAGAAAGCTCGCAGGTATGATGGGTGGAAGCATCGGAGTCGTCAGCGAGTGGGAACGCGGCAGCACCTTCACCGTCCGGCTGCCAGCCAACTCGGGAGAATCGACATGAGCACCAATCTGCTGATCATCGAGGATAATCCGCAAAACGCCTACCTGATGCGCTTTCTGTTGGAGGCGAAGGGATTCTCCGTGCACATCGCGGACAATGGCAGGCTGGGCATCCAGGAAGCCCTCGACCTGAAACCCAGCGCCATCCTGCTCGATATCCAGCTTCCCGAAATGGATGGCTACGCCGTGGCCGCTGCCTTGAAGCAACATCCCGAGCTGCAATCCGTGCCGATCATCGCCGTCACATCCTACGCGATGGTTGGCGATCGCGAGCGCATCCTCCAGGCAGGCGCCACCGGCTTCATCGAAAAGCCCATCAACCCAGACACCTTCGTCCAGGAGATCATCCAGCACATTGGGTCAGGGCCGGATTCGCAAACGGAGCCCACGCAGTGAAGATCCTCATCGTCGACGACCGTCCTGACAATTGCTACCTCTTGGAGTCGCTTTTCAAGGCGAGGGGGCATCAGCCCATCTCCAAGAACAACGGGGCCGATGCCCTGGAGGTCCTCAAGCACGAGAAGGTGGATATCATCATCAGTGATATCCTCATGCCCGTCATGGATGGCTTTCAGTTCTGCCGCATCGTCAAGACTGACGATGCCCTGCGCACCATTCCCTTCATCATCTACACCGCCACCTACACCGGTCGGCAGGACGAGGCCTTCGCCCTGAAGATCGGTGCCAATCGCTTCATCGAAAAGCCCTGCGAACCGGATGTCCTTCTCGCTGCCGTCGACGATCTGTTGGCTGAGAACCGTGGAACGGAAGAAACCCCCGCCGAACCCGTCGAGGAGGAAGAGGCCCTCAAGCTCTACAACGAGCGGCTAGTGCGCAAGCTTGAGCAAAAGGTCCTTGAGTCCGAGCAGGAAATCAAGGCGCGCAACCAGGCGGAACAGGCCCTGCGCGAAAGCCAGGAACGCCTGCTGGCAGCACAGCGCCTCGCCCGCATGGGGGACTTCTCATGGGATACCGGAAGCGGCGAGGTTACATGGTCTGAGCCGCTCTATGAGATGGTCGGATATGAAAAGTCGGAAGCCATCACCGCGGATCTTGTGATGAAGCAAATCCATCACCCCGAGGATGCCGTCCGGATCGACGCATGGCTGGATTCGGCGCTGGCAAGCGGAGAGGATGTGTTGCCGCCTTACGAATACAGGATCCTCCGCAAGGACGGCACGGCACTTCATGTGCGCACCGTCGGACGCATCGTCCGCAGGGAAGGACAACCCCCGCTGGTCTTTGCCACGATCCAGGACATCTCCGACCGGCTCATCGCAGAGGCCGAGCGCGACCGCCTGCAGCAGCAGTTGGCACAGGCACAGAAGATGGAATCGGTCGGGCAACTGGCCGGTGGTGTCGCCCATGACTTCAACAACATCCTCAGTGTCATACTCGGCTTCACGGAACTCTGCATGGGAGACGTTGATCCAGCGGATCCAATCTATCACAACCTCGAGGAGATACGCCAGGCGGCCCTCAAGTCCAATGACATCACCCGTCAACTATTGGCTTTCGCACGCCGACAACCCATCTCTCCACAAGTCATCGACCCCAACGAGGCGATCGTCGGCATGCTCAAGATGCTTCGACGACTAATTGGAGAGGACATCGAGCTCGATTGCCGCACCGGCAGGAATGCCGGCTATATCCGCATCGATCCCTCGCAACTCGATCAGATCATCGTCAACCTCGCCATCAACGCACGCGACGCTATCGGCGGAATTGGCAAGATCACCATCGAGACGGACAGCATCAAGGTATCTGACGAACAATGTCGCGCCAACCCGGGCTTTCTGCCGGGCCACTTCGTCAGGATCACTGTTCGCGACAATGGCTGCGGCATGGATGCCGATATCATTGCACGTCTCTACGAGCCCTTCTTCACGACAAAAGGTTTTGGCAAGGGGTCGGGCCTCGGACTTCCCACCGTCTATGGCATCGTGCGCCAAAACAACGGCTTCCTCCACGTCGAGTCGCAGGTGGGGGAGGGCAGCGCCTTCTTCGTGCACTTTCCCCGCCAAACCGGAGAATCCGTCCGCCCCATCACGCGAACGGAGGAGAGGACCAGCCGGGGAAATGGGGAGACCATCCTCGTCGTCGAGGACGAACCGCCAATCCTCAAGCTTTGCGAGAGAGTCCTCACCAATCTCGGGTTTCGGGTCCTTGCCTCCCATCGGCCCACAGAAGCCATCCGCATCGCGAGCCAACACAAGGGGCCAATAGATCTTCTGCTGACCGATCTGGTCATGCCGGAGATGAGTGGCCGGGCTCTTGCCACAAAGCTGATGGCAATCTCCCCCGGGCTCAAAGTCCTCTACATGTCAGGCTACAGTCCCACCGCAATTGCCAAACAGGGCGTCATCGAGGAAGGATACAACTTCATCCAGAAACCCTTCGGAATCCAGGCCCTCTCGGCAAAGGTACAAGCCGTACTGAACGAGTGAGCCCGGTACTACCCAGCCCGGCTTGCACATGCCGTAGGCGGCGATGCGCTTCACGGCAACCAACCACACTGCGACCAAAGGAAAGCCATGTCACCCTCCAGAGCCCGGAAGAGCAGGAACGCCAGTGCGCAAGCCTCCGGCCGGCAAGTTGGCACCCTCCGCAATGAACACCACGCCCCGTCCGGACCGGGCACGTCCTGGCAAGGGAAACACATCATAGCCGCCCTGTGTGGGGGCATTCTGCTGGGAGGCCTCGTGGGCTTTGGCCTTGGCCGCTCCGCCGTCGACGAATCCAGGGCCGGCATGGCGGCCAGCCCGCAGCCCGTTCCCGTGAGCGTCCAGACAACCCCGGGCCTAAACACAACGGTGACTCCACAGATGGTCCTGGACGGCAGCCAGCCATCCGGTGCGCGGCCCATCCAGCCACCACTCAACCCGGCCGCCAGCTTGCTGGATGCCTTCGGGCGCCCGCCCAGCGACCCCCACTACGGCCACCAGCACCAATGACCTTCGGTTTTGAGGCCACCTCCTGCCCCCTTGGAGAGCCTCAAAACCTGTGAAAAACCATTTGACGCAACGGCACCCCGCCCTCCCTACTCCCCGGGCTTTTGGGCCCCGGTTTTCCGGCTGGCCCGCCCTGCCTTCGCTTTTCCTCCAGGTCCCGCGAAGGCCTAACGTCCACAGGGAGGACACTCCTGATCGTGCCTCAGTACGAAGCAGTCATCGTTTTGGCGACCGACGCCACCGAAGAAGAGCAGACCGCGCAACTGACTTCCCTTGAGGAACTCATCGCGCGCAACGGGGGCACCGTGCTCCCGCGAGAGGTCTGGGGAAAGCGCCGTCTGGCCTATCCCATCAACAAGCGCCGTGATGGCTACTACGCCATCATCAACTTCACGACCGAAACCAACAACCAGGTGCTCCCCGAGCTGAACCGCGCCCTTCGCATCAGCGAGAACGTGCTGCGGTTCCTGATCACGACCGCCGTCGTCGGCAAGTCGAAGGGGAACCCGCTTTCTCCCGAGGAGCTGGCCCGCCTGCAAGGTTTTCGCGGCGGCCCGCGCCGCCCGCCTCGCGAAGGCGGCTACCGCGGTGGCGATGCCCCCGCCCGCACCGAAGCACCTGCTGCGGCCCCGGCCGCGGCCCCTGCACCAGCAGAAGCCGAAGCCTGATCCCATCCCATCGACGGACGGCTCCCGCCCATGGAATTGAACAAAGTCCTTCTCATCGGCAATTTGACGCGTGACCCAGAGGTGCGTCATCTGACCACGGGTTCCCAAGTCTGCAAGATGGGCCTCGCATCCAACCGGCGCTTTACGACCGGCCAAGGCGAGAAGAAGGAAGAGACGCTCTTCATCGACGTCGAGGCATGGGGACGCACGGCCGAACTTTGCTCCCAGTACTTGCGGAAGGGGAGCATGATCCTCGTCGAAGGGCGCTTGAAGCTGGACCAGTACCAGACACAAACCGGCGAGAACCGCTCGAAGATCTCGATCGTCGCCGACCGTGTCCAATTCGGTCCCCGCAACGACGGGTCCGGAGCGGCCCCGCGCCAGTCCGGCGGCGGTGCCCCGCCACGCAGTCAGGCAACCAGCGCCGCTCCCTCCAACTCCGGCTTCGATGACTATGGCGATTCCGGAAACTATGGCGACGGCCCAACCGAAGACGATCTACCCTTCTGATTCCACTCGATTTAACCAACTTTACTTGAAGCCATTGTGCAGGAGATTCATCCATGAGTGATACATCCAGCGAGCAAGCACCCCGCCGCGAGTACACGCCCCGCGAGGGCGGATCGCGCGAAGGGGGAGCCCCCCGCAGTGATCGCGGTGGTGATCGCGGAGGCCCCCGCGGCGATCGCGGTGGAGACCGCGGTGGCGACCAGCGCCGCCGCCGCTTCCCACGCCGCAAGGTATGCTACTTCACGCTCATCAAGGCCGAGTACATCGACCACAAGGACGTGAAGACCCTCGAGCGTTTCGTTTCTGACCGCGGCAAGATCCTTCCCCGCCGCATGACCGGCACCTCGGCGCACTTCCAGCGCCTGCTGACCACCGCCATCAAGCGCGCGCGCCACCTTGCCCTGCTGCCGTACGTAGCGAACAAGTGACCCTGGGAGTCAACTGACTGATGAAAGTCATCCTTTTCCGTTCTGTGGATAACCTCGGCCAGGCCGGGGAAATCGTCGACGTCAAGCCCGGCTACTTCCGGAATTTCCTCGGAGCCCGCGGCTTTGCAAAGGAAGCCACTCGCGCCAACCTGGCGCTGATGGAGAGCCGTCGCAAGAAGATCGAAGCTCAGGTCGCCCACGAGCGTGCCGAGGCCGAGAGCCAGAAGGCGGGCATCGATGGCATCGAGCTCACCTTCGAACTTCGCGCCAATGACCGCGGCCAGCTCTTTGGCTCGGTCACCACGGGTGACATTGCCGCCGCCTTGGCCGCCAAGGGCCATCAGGTCGACCGCCGCAAGATTGAAATCGGCGAGCCCATCAAGCACCTGGGCAGTTTCAAGATTCGCATTCGCCTCTACCCCGAGGTCTACGGCGACGTGACCGTCAAGGTCGAGCGCGCCCTGCGCCCCGAAGAGCGTGAAGCTCTGGAAGCCGAGGAGGAGGCTCGCGCCGCAAAGGCTGCCGCTGATGCCGCCAAGGCCGAAGCAGCCAGCGAGTCCGCCGAAGTGGAAGCCTCCGAGGCCGACACTCCCCGCGAAGAAGACTGATCCTCTGGCCGACCGCCCCACCTCGCGGTGGGGCGGAGCCTGTGGGAGGACCGTACGTCACACAAGGAATCACCTCACTGCACATGAAACTCCTGGATAGGGAATTCCTCTCGGATTTCTTCCGCGCGTTCCTTGTGCTGGTGCTTCTGCTGTCCATTGTGCACATGGTGGACACCATCCTCTCCTACTACACCCAGATGTTTGGCGAGACTGAGAACGGCTTCTACTGGGGGCTCGTCCTCATGCTATGCGAATTGCCGGGCATCCTGGTCGACTTGGCCGCGGTCGCCGTCTCCGCGGCGATCCTTTGGGTCGTCACCCGCAAGGCGCGCCAGAACGAGATCCTCGCCTGGCTATCCGGCGGCATCAGCCCCGCCCGCCTGTCGGTTCCATTTCTTGTCGCGTCGGTACTCGTCGGATGTTGCTCGCTCGCCCTGACCGAATGGGTCGTCGGCGTCGGCGAGCGCCACGCCAAGTTCATCGACCAGGTTTACTTCAAGGGCGAAGACCCGTCGGATTTCGCCCGCGACGACCAAATCTTCCAGAAGGGCACCGCCGATCGGTTCTACGTCATCGGCTCCTACGACGCCGCTTCGATGCGCATGCTCAACCCGCACGTGGTGGAGTTCGATCCGGAGACGCGCCTGCCGGCGTGGCGTCTGGAAGCATCATCCGGCTACATCGACGACCCCAATGCGGAGATCTGGCGCTTTGACGACGTGATGTTTGCCACCTTCGACAAGCAGGGCAATGTCACCTCTCATCGCCAATGGGAGTCCATCCGCGACGTCGAACTGCCCTATCCCATGGAGTCCCGCCTGAAGTCCTTCCTCGGCGAGCGCCACAAGCCCGAGTACATGGGCTTTCTGGCCCTGCGGGATTACATCTCGATCCTCAAGGCCCAGGGCAAGGAGGTCAGCGAGTTGACCGCCAGGCTGCACGCCAAGCTTGCCCTCCCGCTCGGAGCCTGTATCATTGCCTTGGTTGTTTGTGCCCATGTGATGCGCCCCCGGGCTCAGGGGGTCATCGGTGGGCTGGGGGGCGGTCTCCTGTGGGTGATCGCCTACTATGCGGTCTTTTTCGGCTTCCAAAATGTCGCCCGCGCAGGCGTTGTCCTGCCGCCGGCCATCTCGACCTGGTTGCCAAATGTCATCTTTGCCGTTGCTGGTGTAGTCCTGATGTTGAGAACGGGTCGCTAGACGGCCCGACGAAGAATGCCGGGCGGCCAGCGAAACAAGAGCGCCCAGGCCCGTCCCGTGGAGGAATGAATGCTTCTCGCGAAGCGCAAAAAGAAGCGCACCATCGTTTTCGTCTGCACAGGTAACACCTGCCGCAGCCCCATGGCCCAAGGTCTGCTCCAGCAGTATCTGGAGGAGAACGGCATCACCACCGTGGAGGTTCGAACCGCTGGTGTCATGACCATCCCCGGCCTTCTTCCCACCCCGGAAGCCGTTCAGGTCATGGACAGTGCCGGCATTGACATCCGCAAGCACCGCAGCGCACCGCTGACACCGGAGATGATCCGCAAGGCCGACCTCGTGCTGGGCATGACCCCCTTCCACGTGCAGTTCGCCCTACGCCTGGCCGATGACGCCCGCAACAAGACCTTCCTCCTGAAGGAATACGCCAAGAGCGACCTGAAGAACTACCAGATCAGCGACCCCATGGGGGCCACGCTGGAGGTCTACAAGCGCGTCTTCCGCGAGATCAAACTCGCCATCGACAAGCTTTCCCTCATGGATTGCATCCACGCGCCACTCGACCAGGAACTGAAGCACGAAGTCTACACCCCGCCCACTCCTCCCAAGAAGGAGAAGGCAGCCGCGGCTCCTCCTCCCGAGGCCGAGGCCAAGCCGGCTGCCGCAAAGGCCGCCAAGAAGTCCCCGGCCAAGAAGGCTGCTCCGAAAGCCAAGAAGACCGAAGATGGCAAGGCGCCCGCCAAGAAGGCCAGCGCCAAGAAGCCTGCAGCCAAGAAACCCGCACCCAAGAAGACCGCGAAGAAGTAAACGACGCGCCCTTGTTGATCACACCTGTTCGTTGCATCTGGAAGAAACCCGGCACAGCCAACGTGCCGGGTTTCTTTTGTCATCATCGCGTGTGGCCCAACTCGGCCACTTGCATCGCACCTAATCGCAGACGCATCAGGCTGTACCGTCGTGCGGCACCTACTTCACAATCACGATCCGTGATTCCTCTTCCTTCGCCTTCTTCTTTGGAGCCGTGATTTTCAGCACGCCGTTTTCGTGAGTCGCTTCCATCTTTCCCGGGTCAATGGGTCCCGGCAGGGGAACCGTGCGTGAGAAGGTTCCAACTCGCCGCTCGCGACGGATGAAGCCCTCCCTCTCGTTGGATTCCTCGACCGCTTCTTCCCGCGATCCGGAAATCTGGAGGTGATTCTCCCGCGCCTCGATCTTGATGTCGTCCTTGCCGACTCCCGGCAAATCGATGGTCACAACGTAGCGGTCACCCTCTTCCTTGATATCCATGTCCACGACCATGCCGGCCATGTTCATCGGCGCACCGGAGAACATCCTCGGAGCAAATGCCGACGGCGGGCCCATCTCCGCGAAGCTGCGCCGCATCAAATCGTCCATCTCCTCGCGCATCCGCCTCATGTCCTCGGCCAAGCTTCCCATGCGAGCCTGAAACGGATCGCCGAGAAACCCATGGCCAAACGGGTTGGGTGGGGACAAAGTATCTCTTCCCCATGTCGATGTGGGCGGTGCCGATGCGCGCGCTTCGCGGGCTGCCTCCAGAGCCTTCGTCAATTCGTCGTAGGCCTGCTGGACCTGTGGATTGTTCCGTACCTCCAGCTCGGTCAGGGCGGCGCGGGCCTTCTCCAAATGCCCGATCGCCCGCTCCATCGGATCGGCCGGATTGCCCGGTTGGGCGGGAGAGACTGCCACCCCGCCCAACAGCAAGGCGCCTGTGAACATTACCAACCAGATGCGCTTCATGGCGTTGCCTCCTTTCGGTGTTGCGACTCGGGAGTCGCAAGATCCTGCATCCATTGAATGCAACAGCTTTGCCACCGGTGATCGGCCGGATCGGCCTGTCAGATCAGCCAGATGTCCGCATCGCCGGCGAAAGAACCGGTGCCAAAATGCGGCGCGCCCCCGTGGGCGTGTGACGGGGCGTCGCACCCGCATCGGAGGCAGGATTGGCATGGATAAGGCCCGTCTTCATTGGACCGTTGGCCAATGGACAATGAAAGGCTTGATTCCCCCAACCGCCATTCCTTGAATCGATTCCCCATGGCTAACATGCTGTGATATTCTCACCCGGTATGGAAAGGCCCCCAATCATGACCGACGCGGTAGTCTTTGATGATCTCCTCCACGAAGAACGTCAGTTTCCGCCCCCACCGGCCTTTGCCGCCAAGGCCGTCGTGAATGATAACTCGCTGTACGAGAAGGCTGCGGCCGACTTCGAGGGCTTCTGGGCGGAGCAGGCGAACGAGCTGGAGTGGTTCCGCCCTTGGAACAAGGTTCTGAACTGGAACCCTCCTAGGGCGCGGTGGTTCGATGGCGGCCAACTCAACCTGGCCCACAACTGCCTGGATCGTCACCTGAAGGGCCCGCGCCGGAACAAGGCCGCCATCATCTGGGAAGGCGAAAACTTTGAACAACGCACGCTAACGTACCAGCAGCTCCACACGGAAGTGTGCAAGTTTGCCAACTGCCTGAAGTCACTCAATGTCGGCAAGGGCGACCGTGTCGCCATCTACATGCCGATGATGGTCGAAGCCGTCGTGGCCATGCTCGCCTGCGCCCGCATCGGCGCCATCCACAGCGTGGTCTTCGGCGGGTTCTCGCCGGACTCGCTGTCGGATCGTATCAATGACGCGGAGGCAAAGCTTCTGATCACGGCCGACGGCGGCTGGCGACGCGGCAATGTCGTGGCGCTGAAGAACGAAGCGGACAAGGCTCTGGCCCGCTGTGCCACCATCGAGAGCGTCGTCGTCGTCAAGCGCCCCCATGGCGAGCCATTCCCCTGCCGCATCCAGGAAGGGCGCGACCACTGGTACCACCGCCTCATGGAGAAGGCCTCCGCCGATTGTCCCGCCGTCCACATGGATTCGGAGGACCCTCTCTATATCCTTTATACTTCCGGAACCACGGGTAAACCCAAGGGCATCGTCCATACCACCGGCGGCTACAGCGTCGGCACCTCCATGACCACCAAGTACGTCTTCGACATGAAGGACGAGGACATCTATTGGTGTAGTGCCGACGTCGGCTGGGTCACCGGCCACAGCTACATCGTCTACGGCCCCCTCCAGTGCGGTGCTACGGTGCTTGTCTACGAGGGTGCGCCGAACTACCCCGAGAACGACCGCTTCTGGGACATCATCGCACGCCATCGCGTCAGCATCTTCTACACGGCACCGACCGCCATCCGCGCGTTCATGAAGTGGGGACGTCAGGAACCCGCGAAGCATGACCTGTCGAGCCTGCGTCTTCTCGGCTCTGTCGGCGAGCCCATCAACCCCGAAGCGTGGATGTGGTATCACGAGAACATCGGCCACGGAAAGTGCCCCATCGTCGACACATGGTGGCAGACCGAAACCGGAGCCATCATGATCACCACCCTGCCGGGTGTGCACACCAGCAAGCCCGGCTCCGCCGGCTATCCGCTCCCGGGTATCGAGACAAAGGTCCTCAGCGAGGACGGCCAGGAAGTCCCCGTCGGCAGCGGTTTGCTCGCCATCACAAAGCCATGGCCCTCCATGCTCCGGACCATTTGGGGCGACGACGACCGCTATGTGCAGACCTACTTCACCAAGTGGGATCGCGGAACCTACTTCCCCGG
>CAZVAQ010000080.1:0-16473 GCA_964625145.1 uncultured Candidatus Sumerlaeota bacterium | reverse complement strand
GCTCGTCCCCGGAGTATTTCGACGCGGAGGGGAAGCCGCAGGTGGCCTCGGCCCGGGAGATTGCACCGGACGAGGACAACCCGCTGTGGCCATGGCAACGGTTGGGGCTGGCAATTTTCTGGCGCAGCGCGCGGCTGGAGCGGGTGCTGCCACGCAATGTGCGGAACAATGCCCTGCTGTTCTATTTCACGGGCCGGCTGCGCGGGCGTTGGTGGGAGGACCTGATGGCCTTCGTCCCCTGGTTGCCGCTGATCGCGCTGGATGTGCTGCTGGGGGTGATGGCGGTGCGCACGTTGCTGGACCCGTTGTTGATGAACAGCTATTCGTGGCTGTTTTTCTCGATCATCTTCGTGGAGGTGATCTTCCTGATGCCGGTCGTGGGGGTGGTGGGGTTGCTGACGGTGCTGTATCACTTGGGGCATATTCAGGAGCGTGTGCCGTTTGACGAGCTGGCCATCAGCCGCCTGACGAACGAGGAGGTGCTTTATGGCCTGGTGGCGCGGCCGGTGGGGAATTTGCATTTTGCCAACTTCGCGATGCTGGCCATCTCGTGCCTGGGTGTGTTGGTGGTGGGTGTCATCGCGGCGATCCTGGCGGCTTCACTGACGGCGGAGCCTTGGTTGACGCTGCTGTTGGTGCCCTTGTTGTTCATTGCCTTGCTGTTCCGGTGGTTGCTGTTTGCGGTGTCCATCGACATTGGCGGGACGACGGCGCTGCGGGCGTTCCTGTGCATCCGGGGGCATGGGCCCCGGGTGCGGCGCGCGGCGTGGGATTGGTTGCGGGTCGGGGGTGGGTTTCCGGTGCTGTCGCCGGTGGCGGCGATGTTCCTGATGACGGCGTTTGTGGTGACCGCTCCGTACGGTTGTTTCGTGTCGTGTTTGATGCTGGTGGTGATCGGGATGGTGGCCATGATGTGGCTGCGGTATGTCCGGGAGATTCCGATCTATGCGAGCAATATCCTGATCCAGACGGCGACGCATGCGGGTTCGTGGTGGGTGAGGACGGGGGAGAGTACCCCGGCGGATCATGTGGTGTTCCGGGATTAGGGGGGGGCGGGACGGCGTAACCTGATTTCCGGGGTTTTGGGGCTTTCAATTCTGGTTGTGTCAGGGCGGGGGTGCGGTCACCCTACTGCTTGCCACCCATGCCCGGAGGATTTCCGACCATGAATCGCCTTTTGCTGACCGCCGTTGCTTTTGCGATGATTGCTTTCAGTGCGCCGGTTGACGCGAATCAGATCGACTCGCGGAAGCTGCTGACGGAGGCGCAGATTGCGGCGCTTCCTCCTTCTGCCCGGGAGGAGTATCTGGAGGCCCTGAAGGCCATGGACTTTATCCGGTACAAGGACGCGGCGGATTCGCTGATCAGGGCGGCCCGGCGCGCGCCTGAGGCGGTGGATTTGAACATCCTGGCGGCGGAAGTGGCGGGCCGTTGGGGTGAGATCACCTACGGCGAGGAGTCGGTGCGCTATTACGAGGCGGGATTGGAAATCCTGGAGCGCATCCAGCATCAGGAGATGGGCGGCACGAACCGCGGCCGGGTGGCTGAGCAGTTGGATATCCAGCGCGAGGCACTTGCCACGGTCAGCACCCGCGATGAGGCGCGCATGTCGACGGGTTTCCGTCTGATGCAGACGGTGCGGCGCGAACGCCTGCAGCGGGCGGTGCGCGATACTGACGAAGGCGCGGAGACGTTGCTGGGCCGTGATCGCAAGGCGGAGGAGAAGGGGGACGCGGATTACGAGAAGAGGGCGGGTGAGATTTGGCCGCAGTTCGCGGCGCCTTCGCGCTATGTGCCGCCGCGCTTCAATCCAAACCTGCAACAGTTCGGTGGCTTTGGCATGTACGGCGGCATGGGAATGGATCCGATGATGATGGGTGGGGGCTACATGGCCGATCCGGCGATGATGTATGGCGGGGATCCGATGATGATGGGTGGCGGCAATGCGATGTATGGTGGCGGCGCGGCCGGCGGGTTTGGCGGCGGCGATCCGTTCGCGGCTGGCGGCGATCCGTTTGCCACCGGTGGCGATCCGTTCGGCGGTGGCGGCGGCTACGCTGGCGATCCGTTTGGGGGTGGTGGTGCGGCTGGTGATCCGTTTGGCGGCGGCGGCGGCGCCACGAATCCCTTCGTTGATGGCAGTGGGCGCAAGTAGGCCGGGGACATTCCGCCACGGCGTCCCACTTTCCTGAAAACCGGCATCCATGAAACTGGTCGTTGCAATTTTGAAGCCCTTCAAGCTGCCCGATGTGAAGGAAGCCCTCCAAGCGGAGGGTTTCCCCGCTTTGACGGTGACCGAGGTGCGGGGCTACGGCCGCCAGCGCGGGCATGCGGAGCTGTATCGTGGCTGCGAGTACCACGTGGACTTTGTGCCGAAACTGCGTGTGGAAGTGGCGGTGGAGGATGACCGGGTGGAGGATTTGATGAGGGCACTGATGGAGGCCGCGCGGACGGGCTCCATCGGGGATGGGAAGATTTTTGTGCTGCCTATCGAGGATGCCGTTCGCATCCGCACGGGTGAACGCGGGGAAGCAGCGTTGTAGAAGAGTGAAGGGTGAAGGGTGAAGTAAGTGAGAGCGTCGTTTGCTCTCGGGTCAGGTAACATTTTCTTCGAGTTGATTAATGACAGTAGCCACTGATCGGATTGCGGAATTGTTTGAGCGTTGCCGGGGGGAGAACCGGGCGGCGTTGGTGATGTATTTGACGGCGGGGTATCCGGATCTTGAGACGACACGGCGGATTTTGCCGGTGTTGGAAGCCAGCGGGTGCGACCTTGTCGAGTTTGGAATTCCGTTTTCGGATCCGATCGCCGATGGTCCGGTGATCCAGCAGGCGTCGACGGTGGCGCTGCAGGCGGGCATGACGCTGAACAAGGGTTTTGAGGTAATCGAGGACTTTCGCCGTTCGTCGTCGTTGCCGATCCTGATGTTCGGTGCGCTGAATCCGTTTCTGGCCCATGGGTTGCCGCAGTGTGTGGAGAAGGCAGCGCGGTTGGGGATCGACGGTTTCCTGATTCCGGACATGCCGGTGGAGGAGGCCGGGGAGTTTCGCAACCTGTGCCGGGCGCGGGGCCAGCACCTGATCCAGTTCATCGCCCCCACCACGCCTCCGGCGCGCATGCGCCTGATTGCATCCACTTCGAGTGGGTTCTTGTACTGCTTTGCGCTGAAGGGTGTGACGGGGATCCGGGATTCGGTGGAATTGAGCGTGGGTGACTACATGGACCAGGTGCGGGAAGCGACGAATCTGCCCCTTGCGCTCGGGTTTGGCATCAGCCGGCCGGAGCATGTGCGCGCAGTGGTGCCGCATTGTGATGCCGTGGTCGTGGGGACGGGGCTGATCCGGGTGATTTCCGAATGTGCGGAGCGCGGCGGGAATCTGGAGGACGAGGTTGGCGCCTACGTGCGCAGCCTGGCGGGGGCCTTGAAGCGATCCGGCGGCTGATTGGCTCGGATTCGGCCTTTACCTCCCTCAATCAACTTGTCCAACCTGCGGTTTCGGCAGTGGTGCCTCCCAGTTGGGGCCGCCTCCCCATGGAGAGCCTTGTCCGGAAGCCCCGCCCCCCTCGTCTCAGGAGACCCGAATGCGTTCGCTGACCGTCCTGATCTGCCTGCTCCTTGTCGTCTCTGCCTCGTTGTGGGCGGCGACTCCGCGGTTGTTCCAGGAGGAGCCCTTCGAGCTGCGGGATCTGCCCTATTTCGAGGATTCGTGGCGCCCGAACCCAACGGAGGTTCTGGCGACGCTGGATGGCGAGCCGATCAGCGAATCGGATCTGATGGTGCATCTGGTCATCGAGGGGGAGGATGGCTTGGCGGTTCGGGATTGGCAGACCGCCTCTGCCGAGCGTGCGCCGGCCCAGCATCAAGCGCTACGCGCTGCGATACTCTCGCGGGCGCGGTTGCGTTTGCTGGCGGAGGCGTTGGCCGAGAGCGGAGAAGCGCAGCCGGATGAGGCGTTGCTGGCAAAGGGAGCGCGGATGCGGGCTTATCCGGCGGCGACTTTGGTGTATGCCGATGTCATCGCGCGTCCGACCGTTGAGGTTCATCCCATTGACATCGCCCACTTCTACGAATCGAACACGTCGCGCTATCGCAGGCCCGACGCGGTGCAGGTGCGCGAGTTGCGTGTTCCGATCGTGCAGCCGTCGACCGAGGCAAACCGTCGCGAAGCGCGGCGCCGCGCGGGTGAGCTGCGGGAGGTGGCCGTGGCGGGTAACGGGCTGCTGCCGCTGCTGGCGCAGTATCCGCAGTACCGGTTGCTGCAAGATGCCGAGGCGACACAACGGCTCGAAGTGGGAAGCGTATCATTGGATCCGCTGATCCAAGAGCAGCTTCTGCAGCTTTCTCCGGGGCAGATCAGCCAGCCCTTGCCGACGTCGGGTGCGTTCTCGTTGTTCGAGGTGGTGCGGACTGAACGCGCCGAGGTCACGCCCATCACCGATGTGGCCGGAGAGATCACGGCGGAGTTGCGCCAGAAGATCCTGAAGGTGCGCACGGAGTCGCTGTTGGCCAAGCTGGTGCGCGACAAGTACCCGATCGTCTACACGGACGTTTATCCGTATGCGGATGACGATTCGATCATCATGAACATTGGCGATTTCAAGGCGACCTATGGCGAGCTGCGCGCGATCTTTCCGGAGATGCCGGTGGAGGTGACGCCGGAGCAGGAGCCGTATGACGTGCCGGAAGGCGTGCGCGAGCAGTTGCGCGAGCTGCGCCATGGGGAGTTGTTGACGCAGCAGATCGAGGCTGCGGGGCTGGCGAGCGAGTTCACTTATCAGGCGGCGCTGAAGGTGGGGCGCGAGCGCGTGCTGGCGGACATTTACAAGCAGAGCCGGATCGATGCGGAGAAGGAACAGGAACCGACGGACGCGGAGGTTCTTGCGTGGTTGAAGGATAACCGCGAGCAGTTGGCGCCGGCGGTGCGTCGTGGTGTGTGGGAGCTGTCGGTCATTCCGGAGAATTGGTCGGAGCTTTCCACGGAGCAGCAGCGCTCCATGGAGGGCGAGCTGCGCCGCGTGCTGAACGAGACGGTTGATGTGGCGGAGCAACTATTGGGCGAGCGTGCGGCGATCTCCGGGGTGCGTGTGCTGCGCGATCCGGAGCCCATCATCAACCGGCTGCTGCGCAATGACCCGGGTCGCTATCGCATGACGATGACGAACCTGGGGCAGAAATCGGACAAGGAAGCGCTGGAGGACCTGGGGCAGGACATCTCCACGTTCACGGAGCTGGGCAAGTTCGGCGAGGTGCAGGCGCGGCGCGACGGGGTCCTGGCGGCGATCTATGTCGGGTTCGATGTGGAGCAGGTCGTCCCGACGGACGAACAGTTGATTGAGCTGGCGAGGGCGGAGATGATCGAGGAGAAGCTCTTTGCGGACATTGATGAGAAGTTGGCGCAGATGGAAGAGAGCGGCCGTTTGAATATCCACTTGCCGGGGGAGTAACGGGTGCGGATGAACGGTTGAGCATCCCACCCGTCGCCGACCATCCGCCAGCAAAGGCAGGTGCCCATGCCGGACAAGCCACTGCTCCCGTTTCTGGGTGACGACGATCACCTGCGGCGGATCCTGATCATGATTGGCTACATGATCATCGCCGCGGGTTTCGCCGTGGCGGTGGTGTTGGCGTGGCCGTTGGTACGGTGGGTGTTCGGGTTGCTGTCGCCGTTTCTGGTGGCGTTGGTCGTCGCGTATATTTTCAACCCGGTCGTGAACTTTGTGCAGTATCGCCTTCGGCTCAGCCGTATCTACGGCGTGGTGCTGGTGAACCTGATCGTGTTGTTGGTGGCGGCGCTGTTCATTGCGATCATCATCCCGATCCTGGCCTCGCAGACAAAGTTGGCGTGGATGGAGATCCGGATATTCGTGCGGGACCGGGCGGCGCCGTGGGTGGTGGAGCAGATCGGCGCGTCGGAGACGCCTTCGGCGGATCTGGCGCTGGCGGTGGCCAGGGCGGCGGATGAGTGGTTTCCGGAGACGGGCGGCGTGACGGCGGAGGACCTGGTTGGGCGCGTGCTGGAGCTTTCGCGCGAGAGTGAAGAGGCAACGGAGGAAGGTGCGCGCAACGAGGAGACGGAGTTGCTGGCCGTTGCCATTCGCGCGTGGTTCGAGGAGTCGCAGGCCGAGACCGTGGAGCGGGAGCAGTTTCAGGAGTGGCTGGGCAGGCGTTCGGACGAGTGGCGTGAGGCGGAGGGAAGTCGCCGTCTGGCCAGCCGCATCGAGGAGTGGATGGACTCGCGGGAGCTGACCGCGGCGCAGATCGTCGAATCGGCGCTGGGAAGTGCGGAGTTTCGCTCGGCGGCACAGTCGGCGGCGGCCGGCAGTGCGGGTGTCATCGGGTGGTTGGTGGGATCGCTGGTGGCGGCAGTGACTTGGCTGGTCAGCTCGGTGGTATTCTTGGCGTTTGTGATCCTGCTGAGCTTCTACCTGCTGGTGGACTTTGCGTCGCTGCGGGGCGCGATGGAAGTTGTGTGTCCTTCCAAGTGGCGCGGCCGTTTCTTTGATGTGCTGGGGAAGGTGGACGTGGCGGTTGGCGGATTCATCCGCGGGCAGCTCACGGTGGCGTTTTTGGTGGGGTTGCTGACGGCGGTGGGGCTGTTCCTGCTGGGGATGAAGCAGTACGCGGTGCTGATCGGTGTGATCGCCGGTTTGGGAAACATGATTCCGTTCTTCGGGCCGGTGATCGGTGGCACTCCGGCGGTGCTGTATGTGTTGCTGTCGGATGGGTATTCGGATGAGCGGTTGTTGTTCCTGGGTCTGGTGGTGGGATGGTTCGTGCTGATCCAGACGATGGAGAGCCTGGTCTTCCAGCCGTATATCGTGGGTGCGGCGGCGCGATTGCATCCGGTGATCGTCATCATGGCGGTGGCGATCGGCGCGCAGTTTGGGTTGATGGGGGCGCTGTTGGCGTTGCCGGTGACGTCCATCGCGCGGGTGCTGCTAAAGGAGTTCTACTGGGACGAGCGCATGGCGTCGTGGCAGAAGGCAACCGGGCGGAAGCGGCTGGACGAGTTGCCGCGACAGGCGCGAAGGAAGAAGCGCAGCAAGGCGGCGGGTTAACCGCCTGAAGCCGGATGTTTCATCTTTCCCCGTCGTCTCTGTTCCACGACGCGTACCTTGGCTCCAAAGGCCTCGGCCAGGTTGATGCCGCGGGCGTTGCAGTAATTCATGAGCGTGATCAGCACGTCGGCGGCTTCCTCGGCCAGCTCCTGACGGTCGACTTCCTCGCCGCGCCAGAGCTTCTTTTCCTTGTTGGCCAGCTCGCCGGTCTCGCCGGCCAGTTCCAGGGCGAAGAACTCCGGTGGCCGCGACGGGAAGAGGGCAGCATTCCATTCGGCCATGGCGGGTTGGGTGCGGGCGATTTCGTGGGCGAGGGGGAGGTGGAAGTCGGAATCCACGGATGGGCGGTCGGACATGGGGGTGGTGGCCTGGCTGGGGGAGGGATGGGCTGGTGGGGAAAGGGCAGGCTGGCGGGGGAGGAGGGGGCAAGGGGGTTCGCCCATGTTTCGCCCATGCTGGATACTCGACAATCCTGCTTGACGGCGGGGGGCTGTTGGACTGTGCTCTTGAGCCCTTCGCAGGAAGGGTCCCCCGCCATGTGCCCCTTTTCCGGGGATTGTGCTTTGCGGGGATCATTTTGTCAGCCGTGCTCACGAAAGGTCATTGCGCATGTCCCGTTACACAGGACCCGTCGTCCGCCAGATGCGTCGCGCCGGAGTGGACTTGTTCCTGAAGTCCTCCCGCTCGAAGTCCGCCAAGCGCTTCACCGAGCGCCTGTATCCGCCGGGCCAGCATGGCAAGATGCAGAAGAAGCTTTCGACGTACGGGACGCAGCTTCTGGAGAAGCAGAAGCTGAAGTGGATGTTCGGCGTGCACGAGCGCGCGCTGCGCAACTACATGGCCAAGGCCGTGCGCTATCGCGGCGTGACGGGTACGGTGCTGCTGCAGCTTCTGGAGCGCCGGCTTGACAACGTGGTCTACCGCGCGGGCTACGCCGTGACGCGCCGTCAGGGCCGCCAACTGGTTCGCCACAATCACATTCTGGTGAATGGCCAGCGCGTGAACATTCCTTCGTACAGCGTGCGCCCCGGCGACGTGATCAGCCTGTCCGAGGCGGCGAAGAAGAACCCGCACGTGGCCCAGGCGCTGGAGTACACACGCATGGACGGCCGCAAGCCGTGGATCGATTTCAACGAGGACGACATGAGCGCGAAGTTCACGCAGGTGCCGTCGCGCGAGGACCTGGATGACCTGCCGATCAAGGAACAGCTCATCGTGGAACTTTACTCGAAGTAATCGGCGGGCAAAGAGCACAAGCAAACATCAGGGCCGGCATCGCGAGATGCCGGCCCTTGTATTTGGATTGGCCTTTGGGGGATTGGCCTTTGGGGGATTGGACGACGGTGGATGCGGTGGACGATGGTGGACGGGTTGCGCGGGAATAGGGGCTGTGGCAATTTGCAGTATGACACGGCCCTGCTTGTCTTCAGCCTTCATCCTTCATCCTTCAGCCTCTATCCTTTCCTCCTATACACTCTCCACGTCATGTTGGGGACACGATATTCGTTGAGGGCGAAGGCTTGTTCGTCGGGCGAGAGGCCTTCCAGTTGGTCGGCCCAATCCTGGGGCCAGTGGACTTCGGCCTTGATGACTTCGATGTCGTGGGTGGGTGCGAAGCTCTTGTCGAGCAGTTCGCCGACGCCGGGGACGATGTGATCGTGCACTTCCACAATGACGTCGCATTCGGCCAGGACTGGAGCGACCTTGGGGTCGAGCAGCTTGGCCTCGTAGCCTTCGCAATCGCAGATGATCAGCGCCGGCAGATCGCGAATGGTGGCGAGCTCACCGGTGGTGAAGTAGCCGCCAACGGCGACGCGATCGGCAACGCCGTTCAGGTGAGCCAATCGATTGCAGAGGCGGCGCGCCTTTGGGTCCGTGTCGTGGGCGCGGACGCGCACCTGGGGCATGAGACGCGCCATGCCGACGGCGTAGTACCCTTCCGCGCAACCAACGTCGATGATGAGGCGGTGCCCGCGCCGGGTCATGTCGAGGAGTGCGGCGTGCAGTTCCGATTCGTAGGAGCCGATGAGCTTTGGAAGGAGAGCACTGCCGGCGACCTGCTCCAAGTATTTCATGCCTTCGAAGGGGCCGGCGGTGATTTGGAGTCCCGCCTGCTGACTGGCCAATCGCTGAGCCAACCTCAGGCTTCGCTGGCGCAGCTCCTCTTGGCGCTTGAGGAACTTCCAATGATTCCACACGAGCGATGGCGTGGCACGGGAGAGTTTCGCGATCAAGTTGGCCATGTCAGCCGGACCCCGTGGAAAGTTGGATCGCCTCGGGGGGCGACAGTACCTCCAGCAACTCCGCGCGGATCTTGTCGGTCTTCGAGCCCGGCTCCAGGCGGTTGTTTTCCCAGTCGGTGACGTAGAACACATCGACGACCTGGTAGCTTTCCGTCGCGATGAGCGCCAGGTGCAGGTGGAGGCGATGACGATCGAGGACGCTGGTGATGTCGTAGAGCAGTCCGGAGCGGTCGGGGGCCTTGACTTCGATGACGGTGTAGCCTTCGTCGCTCTCGTTGGAGATGGTGCATGCGGGGGGGCGCAGGTCCAGCCGTGCGGCGGAGACGGGCTTCATGGCGCCGAGCTGGCTGCCCCATTGTGGTTGCTTCTCGCCGCGCAGGACCTGGTTCAGGCGTTCGTGAATGCGATCGATGACGCCCTGATCGGTGGGCGGCTGGCTCTGGTAGTCCTGGATTTGGAGGATGTCGACGCACGTGCCGTTCTTCGCGGTGTAGACCTGCGCGGACAGGATGTTGAACCCGCGGGAGGAGAGCGCTCCGCAGAGGTTGCAGAACAAGCCGGGGGAGTCCTGCGCGACGCAGTGCAGCTCGCTGTAGTTGCGTCCTTCGATTGGTTCCAGTTCGAGGCGCACGCTGTTGGCGCTGTCGAGCTCGTGGGAGAGGAGCACATGGCGGGCGACTTGCGGCGGGGGAGTGCTTTGGCGGTACCGGGCCGGCATGTCGGTGATGAACTCGGTGACTTCCTCGGGTTCGATGTCCACCGGCGGACGATCACGCGTGGCGACCAGTGTCTTGATCAGCTCGAGCACGCGCTGGGCGACATCGTCGGAGGATGGAACAGGTCTGCGACGATGGTCCGGACGGCCGAGGAGGCGATCGAGGGTGTGCTCGTAGAGGCCCTTGATGAGCATGCCGCGCCAATCGTTCCAGGAATCGCCGGAGACGGCGCGCAAATCGCAGCAGGTGAGGACGTAGAGCATGCGGAGCAGTTCGGGATCGTTGACGTCGCGGGCGAGGCCCTCGGAGACGCGCGGGTCCTCGATGTTGCGCCGCAGTGCCAGGTTGCTCATCTTCTGGTGATTGGCGACGAGTGAGTAGAGGATCTCGCGCTCCTTGGGCACGAGGTCCAGGCGCTCGGAGATGCGCTGGATGATGTGTGCGCCGCGGATGACATGGCCGCGGCCTTCGCCCTTGCCGACATCGTGGAACAGGAGCGCCATGGTCAGCAGGTCGAAGCGGAGCAGATCGCGCGCGACGAGGCCGACATGACCCTCCGAGAAGGGTGTCCTGGCGGAGACCAACTCGACGGCGCAATCGACAGAGCGCAGGAGGTGCTCGTCGACGGTGAACTGGTGATAGTAGTCGATGCGCGGCAGGTTCTTGACGAGGCCGAACTCGGGGAAGATGGCGGCCAAGAAACCGCATTCGTGCATGGTGCGCAGCGTGTTTCCCGCGTGGCGGCGATGACGAAAGATGGACATGATGTCCTCGCGCACGAGCGGCGACTCGCGAAACTTGTCGTCCACGTCGCGGGTGTGGCGCTCGACCAGGTTGCGGGTGAAGTCGTCGGGATGCAGGCCGTGGCGACAAGCGACGCGGAACATGCGCATCATCCACATGGGGTCGCGGGTGATGACGGCGGCCTCGTCGGGTTCGACCCAAATCTCGCGTCCGCGCATCCAGAACTGTCCCTCGATTTGCTGGCGGCGCAACCGGCGGCCATGGGAGGAACCGGATTCCGACTCGCGCTCGATGCGGCGGAACACACGGCGCACGACACGATACACGACGCTGACGTGTTCGTAGTAGGCGCGCATGAGCTGCTCTTCGGGGAGCAGGTGCTCGCTGCCGTCAAATCCGAGAGTGGGCGCGATCTTGATCTGGCGCTCGAAGTTGAGTTGGTCGGACTTTCTTCCATCGATGATATGCAGTCCATTGCGCAATTCGAGGAGGAAGGCGTAGGCACGGCGCAGGTCGCGCTCCTCGCGCGGTGTGACCAGGCTGTTGGCTCCGAGTGCGGCCAGGGACATGGTGCCGTGATAGAGGCAAGCGAGCCACAGCAGGACGTGCACATCGCGCAGGGCGCCGGGTGCTTCCTTCACGTTTGGTTCGAGCAGCAGGACCGTGTTGGCGAAGCGGCGATGTCGGGCGAGCGTGCCCTCCATCAACTGGCGCGCGATGGAATCGGAGTAGCGCAATGTCAGGCGCGTGCGCATGCGCGTCTCGGTTTCGCGGGCCAGCTCCTCGTTTCCCCAGATGGCGTGGGCACCCATGAGCGCGGTGGTCATGTCAAGCTCGCGGCCGATCTCGTCCTCGACCTGTTGCGCGGTCTTGAGCGCGTAGCTCAGGTCCATGCGCAGGCTGAAGAGCGGATAGACGAAAGCGCGGATGAATTCCTCGTCGGCAGGTAGGGGCTCTGCCTGCAGGAGGAAGAGGATGTCGATGTCGGAATGGATGTTGAGCTCGCGGCGCCCGTAGCCACCGGTGGCATAGATGACCACGCGCTCGCGCGCTTCGGCAAAGGCGGGGTTGTCGCGGACGATGGTTTCTGCATGCCCGGCGAGCATGCGGTCCAGGTCATCGCTCAAGGCGCGGACGACGTCGCGGCCGGTTCGCTTGCCGTGGTCGTTGATGGCACGTTGGCGTGCCTTTTCGAGCTGCTCGACGAGACTGTCGGAAACCGGGTTCATGCGTCCCTGCCACTGCGGATGTGGGCCACACCGGATGCGGTTCACTTGTCCGAACGGCGGCAGGGCGCGGCAATGGAATCTTCGGGGCCTGTGGCCGGATGGGCTTGGCCCGCCGGGCGCGGTGAAGTTAGCAATTGGAGCGGATGCCCAACTCAACCTGGGAGATGCAGACCATGAAGCCCATCGTGATAGTCGGAGCCGGCTTGGCGGGCGTTGCCGCCGCCATGGAGCTGCGGCGTTTGCGGGTGCCGTGCCTGCTTCTGGACGAGGCCGCTTCGCCCGGTGGGCGGAGTGCTTCGCTGCGCGGTGATGGCTGGGTGGCGGATCCTTCGATTCCGTGGGTCGATTCGGGGGATGTGGCTCTTGTGGAGCTGATCCGCAGTGCCGGGCTGGAGGCGGAGCTCGTCGCCCTGCAGGGAGCGGTCATGCATTACCGCAATGGGCAGATTGTTCAGGTGTCGAGTGGCGTTCCTCGCACCTTGCGGGCTGGATTCGAATGCTTCTTTGACCACAGCCTGACGGTGTTGCCGCGGCCAGTGCTCGGGACATTCGTTGCGGCGATTCGCTGGATTGCCGAGCGACAGGTGTTCTTGTTCCGCGATGGGCGGACCGGTGCAACGTTGGCGCATCCGATCACGCGGTCGCCCATCGAAGGGAGCGGTGTGGTGTTGGCGGTGCCGCCGCGGCGCGCGGCGGTGATCGCCGCGCAAAGCCGTGTGCTGCTGCCGATGGCGGAGGCGCTTGGCAAGATGCCAGCGCAACCGGGTGCGTCGGCGGTCTTTGTGGTGCCGCGAATCGACGTGCCGTGGTCGGCATTGATGGTGGACGATCATTGGGCGCTGCGATTGCTCGTGCGCGAGGAGGCCAAGTCACCGGGGCGCGTGGATGCGGACAAGAGTGTGTTGGTGGCGCAGGCGACTCCGGCCGTGGCGAACGCGCGTTACGAGAAGGATTGTATCAGGATCCTGTATGATTCCGTGCGCGAGATCCTGCCGCAGCTTCCGGAGCAGGCGATGGAGACGCGGTTGATCGCGTGGGAAGAGGGAATTGGTGCGGAGCCGCTGGAGATGGTGACGGATCCTGCCGGTGCGCCGGTGGCAATTGCCATGCAAACGGGGGATGGTAGCGCGCACGAGCGGTTGGTGCGTGCGGGGACGAGGGCGGCGAGGGTGGTGGCGGGGAAGTTGTGAGTGATGAGTTGGGTGGACAGGGCGGACACAGTGGACGGGGATGAGGACGGAGGAAAATGCGGTTGCGGGGGATTGTGGGATCGCGCAGCGACCGCATTGTATCATGATGATGCGGCCAGGAAGATGCCGACCACCACTGCCATTGCGGCCAGGATGGCTAGCACGAAGAGGGTGATCTTGATCCAGCTCCAGGGGCGTTCGCCGATGACGACGCCGCTGCGGGCGTTGATGAGGATTTGGTACTTCTTGCCGGAGAAGTTGTATGCGGCAACCCACATGGGGAGGAGGATGTACTTGAAGGTGACGCCGTCGATCATGGTCTTGATGGAGTGAATCTGCTGGCGGTCGCCGCCGATGCGGGCGCGGACGAATGACTTGATCTGGTCGTCCATCTTCTCGCGGGCCAGCGCGAAGCCTTCGCGCGCGTCCACCTGGTAACGCTCGGAGCGAAAGCCGCTGATGTAATCCTTGCGGTAGGCGGTGCAGTGGGCGAGGTCCCACGGTTCGAGTTTCTCGACCAACTTGGCCGGCAGGTTTCGCGAGCTGCAGACGAGGACGTCGTCGAACCAGTGATTCACCTGGCCCTCGACGCGCGTCCAGCGCGTGCGGCGCTCGCGGCGCTTGTTGTTTCCGCTGCCAACAGTGACGTAATAGTCATCGCCGCGCATGCCGGTGAAGAAGGTGTAGGTCATGGCGTCGTAGGTCCAGTATGGCGCATAGAGCCCCTGCAGCTTGTGGAGACGATCGACGGACTTCAGGGCGTTGGGGGCGAACCAGCGCGAGCGCACCCAGCGGCTGAATTGTGCCTCGGCTTCCTGCTTGGGGACGCGGAAGGGCAGCACAGCGCCGGGCTGCATGGTTGGCGTTGCAGAGGTGACGGGATTGTCGACGACGGCATCGCAGAACGGGCAGTTGTCGACGGAGATGTTGGCGGGTAGTTGGACCTGTGCCCCGCATCCGCGGCAGCGGACTTCGCCGACGACGCCTTCGAGGACCGACTCGCTGACCTGGGCCTTCTCGAAGTATGTCTCAAAGCAGAGTTCCTGGACTTGATCAGGAGCGTGAGGGACGATCTGGATGTGGCCGCAATAGGCGCAGGTGAGTTGCTCGGCATTTGGGTCAAAGCGCATGCCGGCGCCGCAGTTGGCGCACGGGAACAAGCGACCTTCGCGCGGATTGCCGGTTGGTTCGAGAGTGGGCTGCGGGGCCTTGTCGGGAGGTCCGCCCGGGATGGTGGGCTTCACGCCGCCCACGCCAAACAGCGGCGGGGGATCGGCTTCACGACCGGGAGGGCGGACTCGCGGGTATTCCTGGGCCACGGGCGCAACCACGCCGGGGTTCAGATTCGTGCGGGCGGGGTGGGTCCGTCTGTGGGGACGGACCCACCCGGGGTCAGGCGCTTGAAGTCAGGGCGGATCAGTTGGTCGGGGGTAGAGGGGGCGGGACCGAGGCGAAGAGCGGGGCCAGATCCGGGACCTCGGCGGCTTTAGTCCAGGCGGGCATGCCCTGCTTCCAGACCAGGGTATCGCGGTTGAGTGTCCCGTCTGCGGCCAGATTCTGGAGGGCGCCGCCATCCAGGGGGCCGCGCTGCTGCCCGCCCACGGCGACGTAGAAGGTGACAGCTCCGGGGAGTGGGGGTGGGACGGCGGCGCCAGGGACTCCGCCGTAGGCGGCTCCGGCGGGCGCTCCACCCATGGCGCTCATCATGGTGTTGGCCATGGCCATGCCGGCGCCGAGGCCCATGCCCATGCCCATGCCTTCGCCGCCGCCGCCGGGGTTGGAAGCGGCGGTTTCCAGGGCCGTGGCGGCCTGGAACTTCATGAACTGATCCAGATTGCCGATCATGTTCATGGAGGTGCGCTTGTCGAGCATCTTCTCCACGTTTTCCGGGAGGGAGATGTTCTCGACGAGGAAGATGGGGACGCTGAAGCCCATGGCTTCGAAGTCGGCGGTGAGCTTCTGCTGGGAGAACTCGCTGAGCTGATCGAGGTTTGCGGCCATGTCCAGCACGGGTAGGCCGGAGCTGGCGAGCACGTTGCTGAAGCGGGTGATGATGATGTTGCGCAACTGGCCGGAGGCCTCGAAGACCTGGAAGTTGGGGTCGGTGGAGAGGATCTCGCGGAGGAAGGCCGCGGGCTTGGTGATCTGGATGGCGTAGCTGCCATAGGCGCGGACGCGGACCATTCCGAATTCGCGGTCGCGCATGGTAATGGGGTTGGAGGTGCCCCACTTCAGGTCCATGAACCGGCGGGTGGAGATGAAGTAGACCTCGCACTTGAAGGGCGATTCAAAGCCGTACTTCCAGCCCATGATGGAGCTGAGGATGGGGAGGTTCTTCGTGTCGAGCGTGTACATGCCCGGGTCGAAGACGTCGGCGAGCTTGCCCATGTTGACGAACAGGGCCTTCTGGCCCTCGCGGACGATGAGCTTGGCGCCGTACTTGATCTCGTTGTCCGCCCGAGGGAAGCGCCACGCCATGGTGTCGCTTTCCGATTCCTGGTTCCATTCGACGATGTCGATGACCTGGCTTTTGATCCATCCAAACAGGGACATGGGTGTGCGCCTTTCCTCTCGAAGCGGTCTTTGCGGGTTGTTGCCCCTCACCTCATACGAAGAAGGCGGGGCGGCATTCAATTGAAACGATGCCGATCCGGCGAGTCCGGCGTCATTTCAGATTCTGCCAAGATCTGGCGGGGAGATCCGGCGAGGGCAACTCCTGATGCGCCGGAACGAGGAAAGGGGGGAAGAAAAACTGCAATGTGGTTGCCACGGGAGGGGAGGCTGTCCCATGCTACGACATCATCCTCAAGTTGGAGTCATCATGTCCTTTCGCCTTCTTGCCCCATTCTCATTGGGAGCGCTCCTCGCTGTCCTTGTGAGCGTCGCCCCCGCTTCATCAAGCAACTTCGACCTGGCCGGACCGGAAACCTTGGAGCAGCAGGTCGCGCGTGAAGGGACGTTTCCGATCTTCAAGGAGTGGGTCGCCGAGCCGGGTTTGGAGGATCGGGTGCGGGAGCTGGTCTTCTCGCTGGGGGAGGATCCCGCAGCGAGGGTTTTCCCGGAGGGGACGCGCGTGCTGGAGGTGGTTCTTACTCCTGAGGGAGTCGTGGAGGTCCGGGCGCTCTTCACGGCACGCTATCTGGAGGATCTTCGCAGTGGTTATGCCGCCATTGATCCGCTGACCCGCGGTGTCTCCGATCGCATTGTTGAGCTGCCGGTGAACGGCGTGATGTTCTATGCGCTGGATGAGGAGAGCGGCGAGTTCCATCCGCTGCATGTCTTCGAGCCGGA
>CAZVAQ010000079.1:15389-16666 GCA_964625145.1 uncultured Candidatus Sumerlaeota bacterium | reverse complement strand
AAGTCCCCAACACTCAACCCCAGCGGATCGACGAAGTTGACCGGGTTGGACAGCGCGTACTCGTAGAGATTGATCCCGCCCGCTTCGCCCAGCGGATCGCGGCTCAGCCAGCGGGCGAGGTCCGCGTCGTACGCGCGGAACGGATTGGGTAGGGCCGTCGAGAGCGGAACGCGTAGAGATCCCGTTCCGGGTAGGACCTCATGGTTGCCTCGACCCAGTGTAGCGCGTTTCGCGCAACACTGGGCCAGCGAGGAGTATCCCGTTGGGATGCATTGGATGGACTACAGTTGTGGTGTTGTAATCATTCCACGGCACTGGCCAGCGTTCGCTGGGTATGGCTGACAAGCAGGAGGGCCGTGATGCTTTGGGTGCGTGGTTTTTGGCTTAGCGCAATGCCATCTCCACCTCCCGCGCCAGCGTGTCGCTGTCCGGCGGCAGGCCGATGTAGACGGCGCGGATGGTGTGGTCGCGGTCGAGGAGGAAGAGTGTGGGGAGGACTTCGACGTTGAAGTCGGCGGCGGCACTTCCGGCGAGGGATTGGCGGAATCCGAAGCCGTGGTCGGAGACGAATTGGCGCGCTGTGCGCGCGGCGTTGCTTCCTTCGTCCATGTTCATGCCCAGGACGGCGAGGCCTTTGTTGCCGTAGCGCCGGTCCAGCTCGTCGAGCTTGGGCATGGATTCCAGGCACGGTGGACACCACGTGGCCCAGAAGTCGATGAGCATGGCCTGGCCTTCGAAGTCGGCGAGGGTCATTTTGTTGCCGTTGAGGCCGGTGACTTCGAAGTAGGGCGCGGGTTGGTCTTCGAGGCGCAGGGCGGCGTATTGGCCGACGGGGCGGGCGACCTGGCTGGTGATGTCGCGGTGGAATCGCGGCGGCGTGGTGGAGAAGCGCGCGTCATCGATGGTGCCTTCGACGCGGCGCCATCCTTCGACTTCGGAGTTCACGGCGGTGGGGATGGGCTTGCCGCTGTAGGCGAGCAGGGGCGGTTCGAGGACGGGGCTGAGGTCGGCGAACGCGTCGAACGTGTATGTGCGCGGCGCGTCGAACAGGGCGTATGCTTCCATGTTGGGGAAGACGGCCAGGACGACGTCGCCATCGGCGGTGAGGGTGAGTTCTGTTGTTTCGAGGCGCAGTCGGCGGGGCTGGGCGAATTCGAGCAGGGCGTTCGTGCCGTCGCGATGGCGCCATTCGGCGGTCATGTAGGCGGCGCCCTCCGCCGCGGGTTGGTGCGGGGCCGTGGTGGTGGCGGCTGCCGGTGTTGGGGTGGGCTGGGGTT
>CAZVAQ010000079.1:0-15379 GCA_964625145.1 uncultured Candidatus Sumerlaeota bacterium | reverse complement strand
CATTTTTGGGGGGCGGGTTTGGGGGGGGGGGGGGGGGGGGGCGGGGGCGGGGGTTCAGGGCCGGGGGTTTGGGGGGGGGCGGCAGCCACCGTCACAGGCGGTCAGGAGTGTCAGCGCGCAGGCGAGGGCGGAGGCGTAATGGCGGGCTCTCAGCATGGTCATGGTCGCCTTTCGGTTTGGAATCCGAGACCGTGCAGGATTTCGGCCAACGGGCTTTCGGCGCCGGGAGTGGCGACGGTGTAGTTGGCGAACTCCCGACGGACGGGATACTCCCTCCGAAGGCGGTCAAAGTGCAACCTCCACTGTTCGGGCGGCAGGCTGCGGCCCTCGCGCAGGCGGGCGTCGTCGCTGCGAATGGGGTAGGAAGCGCGGGCTGCGGCGAGGAGCGCGGGCTGCAGGTTGGTCGCTTCGAGGGGCACCTTGCTGTTCGGCACGGGCGGCATGGTGGGTCGCCACGGATCGTCGAGTTGGAAGTGGGCGGCGGCCGCGTCGTGCATCATGGTGGTGCCGTTCATCTTCCCTTCCATGCTGTACCCGGCGATGTGCGGCGTGGCGAGGAACACGGCGTCCATCAACTCGCGGTCGATGGCGGGTTCGCGTTCCCACACGTCCAGGACGGCGCCGGCGATGCGCCGCGCGGCGAGGGCGCTCTTGAGGTCATCGCCCACGACGACGTCGCCGCGGGAGCCGTTGATCAGCCAGGCGGTGGGCTTCATGGCGGCGAGGCGGGCGCTGTCGATCAGGCCGATGGTGCGGTCGGGGCCGGTGGTGATTTTGGGGACGTGGAAAGTGACGAAGTCACTGTGCTGGAGGAGATGTTCTAGGGTGATGAAGGGGCCGGGATGGCCGGCGCGTTCCAGCGGTGGATCATTCACAAGAACATTTAGGCCGAGAATCGGGGCGACCTTGGCCAGGCGGCTTCCGATGTTGCCGTGGCCGACGATGCCGAGCGTCTTGCCGGCGAGGGTGATGTCGTGGGCGACGGCGATCTCGAGCAGGACGGTGATAACGTACTCCACCACGGAGCGGGAGTTGCAGCCCGCGGAGCTGGCAAAGCCGATTCCGGCTTCGGCCAGATAGGCGCGGTCGACATGGTCGACGCCGACGGTGGCGGTGCCGACAAAGCGGACCGGGGTGCCATCGAGCAGAGCGCGGTCAACGCGAGTGACGGAGCGGACGATGAGGGCGTCGGCGTCGCGCAGGTCGTCGCGGCGCAGGGAGCGGCCGGGGACGGTGCGGACAGTGGCCAACCGGCCAAAGGCTTCCTGGGCTCCGGGGATGTTTTCATCGACCACAAAGAGCATTGAAATGCGCCTTTCCGCGTCTTGGGGGTTGCCGTCGGCTCGCGCCGTCGTCGAGAAGGGGTGTGCGGTCTGCCGCGCGGAGAGAGCAATGAAGTTCCGGTTTGAAGCGATCGACGAGCGGGGCATGGTATTGCGGCGGGTGCTGCGCGCGGAGAGCGAGGAGGCGGCCCGCGAGGCATTGCTGGCAGAGGGTGTCTTCCCCAAGCGCATCGCGCCGGTGGGGGAGGAGGAGAAGGTTTCGTGGAGCCCGAAGGCGGCGGCGCGTGAGTTGCAGGAGCGGGTGCATGGCCTGCGCGAGGGGCCGGCCGCCGGTGAGCCGGAGGTGCGCGAGCGCCTGACGGTGTCGCTTCGCCGGGGGAGCGAAGTGCTGCGCGGGACGCTCGGCATCCGGTCGGACAATTCGGTGCTGTTTGATGGTGACGGAACACGCATCGTGATGGAGCGGGAGCGCGTGGAGACGGCGCGGATTGCGGGTTTTCCGGTGCGGGTGTTGCGGGTTTGTCTGCTCGATGGGGATTTGTTGGAGGTCGCCGCGGGGTTTTTGGTGGCGGGTGCTTTCCATAAGCGGGTGGTGCGGGCGTTGACGGGGTGAGCGGGTGCTTGGGAGTCTTGCCGGACGAATCAGACAAAGGATCAAACATGAGGTATTTCGCGGACTTGCACTGTCACTCAACCGCCAGCGATGGCGTGGATGCGCCGACGCGTGTGGTGGAGCGTGCCGCAGCGGCGGGGTTGAAGGTCCTCTCGCTGACGGATCATGACACGCTGGACGGCGTGGCGGAGGCGCAGGCTGCGGGTGAGAAGTTTGGAGTGGAGATTGTGCCGGGTGTGGAGCTGACGTGCTACCAGGACCGCAAGGAAGTGAACATCCTGGGCTATTGGGTGGATGGCAGCGAGGAGCGCCTGGCGGCGCATTGCCGGCGATTCGTGGCCGCGCGCATCGACCGCGCACACCAGATCGGCGCGCGCCTGGCGGAGCTTGGGGCGCGGGTTGACATCGATGAACTGGTCTCGAATGCCGACGGCGGCGTCGTGGGGCGGCCTCATGTGGCAAAGGCCTTGTTGGAGGCCGGCCATGTGGCGACGTTGCAGGAGGCCTTTGACCGGTTCCTGGCCAACGGCGGACCGGCGGATATTCCGAAGATGATGGTGGAGCCGCGCGAATGCATCGAGATGATCCACGGCGCGGGCGGCATCGCGGTGATCGCGCACGCGGGGATCTGGAACCAGTTCGATCTGATTCCGCACCTGGCCAGCATTGGGTTGGATGGCGTGGAAGTATGGCACAGCGCGCATTCGCGCGAGGACAGCGACCGGTTGGAGGAGATCGCCGATCGTTTCGGATTGGCGAAGACCGGCGGGTCGGATTGCCACGGGAAGCTGGGTGAACGGCCGGAACTGCTGGGGACGTGCGGGTTGGAGGAAACGCGGTGGAAGAAGTTGCAACGGGTGGTGAGCAATCGTTGAAGGTGGGTTGGTTGTGGGAGGCACTCCATGAGGCAAGATGCCAATGTCGTACAATGAGTTGTTCTCCGGAAGTATTGGCGTTCAATTGAATCCCGTTGGGATTCACTCTGGAGTTGGCACTATCCGGCGATCATCCATGTCGTCGGTTCGGACATTGGCTTCACCGGCCACTGAACGGCTTTGGCAGGATGCCCCAGCTACTTTGGGGTGGCGGCATCATCATTTTCCCTGCGCATGCTGACCCATGGCCACTGACCGTCTAGACCCTGCTCATATCCAGACGATCCTGGAATCGGCGGCTGATGGCGTGCTCGTCTTTGATGGGCAGGGGCGCATCATGTTCTTCAATCGCGCTGCCGAATCGATCTTTCGCGCCAACCGGGAGGATGCGCTCGGGCGGTGCGTGACAGAGTTCATCCCCGAGGCATTCCACGATGCGGAGGGGAATGAGACACTTCATGCGTTCCCGACCGCGCACGAGCACGGGCGCGAGCTGGCGCACGACACGGTCGGCATCCGCAAGGACGGCAGCCGCGTGCCTCTGGAGCTGGACATCAGCGAAGTGCGGCTGGGTGAGGGGATCACTTACACGGCCATCGCGCGCGATGTGACCGAGCAGCGGCGGATGATGATGTTGCAGGGTGCGCTGCTGCAGATCGCGGAGGCGGCGACGGACTCGGAGGATCTCGACTCGCTGTATCCGCGGATTCACCAGATCGTCTCGACCATCATCGACACGACGAACTTCTACATCGCGCTGCGGGAGGAAGGGGAGGCGACGTACTCCTTCGCGTATCGCGTCGATCAAAGCGACGTGGTGTACGGACGCGAGCCCGTGTCGCTGCCCGGTAGCTTGACGGATTACGTGTGGCGCCAGGCAAGGGCCGTGCGGCTTGACGAGTCGCTGTACCACGACTTGGTGCGGCGCGGTGAGATCCATGCCTATGGCAAGCCCGCTGTGAGCTGGCTGGGCGTGCCGTTGGTGGCCCATGGGGAGAGCATCGGCGTGATGACGGTGCAGAGCTACTCGCCGGATTCGCGCTACACGGCCGAGGACGAGCGGTTCATGAGCTTTGTGTCGAGCGAAGTGGCGCGGGCGATCCAGCACCGGCAAAGCCAGGAGACGCGCCGGCAATACACGATGGCGGTGGAGACGGCGCGCGACCGGATCCAGGACCAGGCGGAGTCGCTGGCGCGGCAAGCGCATGACCTGGAGGAGGCTCGCGATTCGGCGCAGGCGGCCACGCGCGCCAAGAGCGAGTTCCTGGCGAACATGAGCCACGAGATTCGCACGCCGATGAACGGCATCATCGGGATGGCGGGGCTGCTGCTGGAGATGGAACTGAGTGGCGAGCAGCGCGAATATGCGGAGATCATCCGGCGCAGCGCGGAATCGCTGCTGGCGAACATCAATGACATCCTGGACTTCTCCAAGGTCGAGGCGCGGACGCTGGAGCTGGATTCGGTGGAGTTCGACCCGCGGCTGATCCTGGAGGAGGTGGCGGATCTGCTGGGCACGCGCACGGAGCAGAAGGGCCTGGATCTGCTGCTGGAGATCGAGCAGGGTGTGCCCACGCGCATTCACGGCGATCCCGGGCGCCTGCGCCAGGTGCTGCTGAACCTTGCGGGGAACGCGGTGAAGTTCACGGCAGAGGGCCATGTGCTGCTGCGCTTGTCGCGCGTGGGCTCGGGGCCGGGGCCCGCGACGTTGCGGTTCGAGATCATCGACAGCGGCATCGGCATTCCGGAGGACCGGCGCGACCGGTTGTTCAAGTCCTTCTCGCAAGTGGACAGTTCCACGACGCGGCAATTCGGCGGCACGGGGTTGGGGCTGGCGATCTCGCAGCAATTGGTCGAGGCGATGGGTGGCTACATCCAGGTTGAGAGCACGACAGGTGAAGGCTCGCGGTTCTCGTTCGACCTGCAGTTCGAGGCACCGGCGGGGAGCGATGATGTGGCCGATGCAGGGCGGGTGTTTGCCGGACGGCGCGCGTTGGTGGTGTGCGGCGCGGACCTGATGTCGCAGACGCTGGCGGGAATGCTGGAACGTTGGGGCTTTGCGGTGGAGCGCGTCGCGACCGAGGAAGCGGGGATGCGGATTCTGGAGGAGAGGGCGGGTAGCGCGGTGGCGATTGAGGTGGCGTTCCTGGAGGATCGGCCCGGCGTGTTGCTCGCGGGTGAGATGGCGCGGCGGATCAGCAACGACGAGGAGTTGGCCGGGACCCGGATTGTGCTCATCACTTCTCCGGGGCGGCGTCCACCGGCGGGATTCCTGATGGATTGGGGTGTGTCGGCCTTGTTGTCCAAGCCGATCAAGCCGACGAGTCTGTTTTCCGCCGTGGCGACAGTCTTGGATGTCGAGACCGGCTGCGCGGCGCCATTGCGGACGCAGCGGATTCGGCGGCGTCATCGTTTGAAAGCCCCATGGGCGGGAAACATTCGGGTGTTGATCGTGGAAGACAATCCCGTGAACGCCAAGGTGCTGGCGCGGGTGTTGGGGCAGGCGGGCTATGTTTGCGACACCGTGGAGACGGGGCTGGAGGCGGTCGAGGCGGCGGCGAAGGTGGAGTATCAGGCGATCCTGATGGATGTGCAGTTGCCGGGAATGGATGGCGTGGAGGCGACACGGCGGATTCGCGCGGCGGAGAGCGGTGGAAAGCGTGTGCCGATCATCGCAAACACGGCGCGGGCGACGGGGGATGACCGCGCGCGATGCCTGGAAGCGGGGATGGATGAATTCCTTGCCAAGCCGGTTGGCGCGGAGCGGTTGCTGGAGACGTTGGAAAAGTTTGTCCCCGCCGAGGCGGTGGAGCACGTGGCGACGGAGGATCTGGCTCCGGCGACCAACGTGAGCCCGGAGCTGTCGTCCGTGCGGGCGTTGGCGACGGACGATCCGGGCTTCGAGCAGGAGCTGGTGCAGTTGTTCCTGGATACGGGCTCGCGGGATATTGATGCGGCATCGCTGGCGATTGACCAGGCGCGGTTCGATGATGCGCGCAGCTCGTTGTTGGCATTGGCGGGGAGCGCGGAGTGCCTGGGGTCGGTGACGCTGGCCAGCGCAGCACGGGAAGCGGCGCGGGTGGCGGGACGCGCCAGCTCGGTCGTGGTGGACCGGGAGTTTGAACATGTCCACGGCGAGTTCCGGCGCCTGGTGACGCAGTTGGAAGCGATCGCTCCGATCAGCGACACGACGCACCTGGCCGAGAAGGACGCCGCGTCCAAGGTGCCGGTCACTTCCGCATGGCGCGGCCGGGTGTTGGTTGCGGAGGACGATCCGGTTTCGCGGCATTTGTTGCAGCGCTATCTGGAACGCTGGGGTTGCCAGGTCTTGCTGGCGGCGAACGGGCGCGAGGCCTTCGACATCCTGCGGCAGGATCCGTCCATCGCGTTCCTCGTGACGGATTGGATGATGCCGGAGATGGATGGACTGGAATTGGTGCGGCGCGCACGGTCGCTGGCGCGTCGGGATTACCTGTTCACGATCATGCTGACGGCGCGGGCGGACCGCTCGGATTTCCTGGAGGGGATGAAGGCCGGCGCGGATTCGTTCCTCGCAAAGCCTTTCGACGCGAGCGAGTTGCTGGCGCACCTGAACGTGGGCGGCCGCATCGTGGATCTGGAGCGGCAACTGGGGGAGAAGCTGGAGGAGATCACGGCGGCACACGAACGCATCAAGGAAGACCTGAAGGTGGCGGCGCGCATCCAGACGTCGCGCCTGCCGGCGGAGAAGCCACGGTTCGAGCGCGCGGTCTTCGATTGGATCTTCGATTCGTGCGAAGCGGTGGCGGGCGACATGTTCAACATCATCCGGCTGGATGACCGGCGTGTGGCCGTGTATGTGCTGGACGTGTCGGGCCATGGCATCCAGGCCGCCTTCCTCTCGGTGACGCTGAGCCGCGTGTTCAGCCTCGGTGCGGATGGGACGGAGTTCCTGCGGCACCAGGAGGGACCGAAGGCGGGGCAGTTGAAGCTGCCGTCGGAGGTGGCGGCGGAGCTGAACCGGCGGTTCCCCATGAACATCGAGATCTCGCAGTTCTTCACGGTGGTATATGGGATCGTGGACATGAAGGAGCGTACGTTCACCTATGTGAGCGCGGGGCATCCGCCGCCGTTGGTGACCTCTGGCGGCAAGACGCGCGTGCACGAAGGCGAGATCGGACCGGCCATCGGGATCCTGCCGGAGTCGTCCTACGAGGACAACGTGTTGCAACTGGCCGTGGGGGACCAGGTGGCGCTGATGACCGACGGGATCGAGGAAACGATCGACCTGGCCGGCAACGAGTTCGGGTTGGAACGGGTGCTGGAGAGCCTGCAGCGGGGAGGGATGCGGGGTATCAGCGGCGCGATCCATGAGCTGCGGGAGGACGTCCGCAATTTTGCCCAAGGGGCCGCCCAGACCGACGACATCACGGTGATCGGGTTTGAGATTGTGGGGTAGCGCGCCGGGCGGCGTCGGCGATTGCCGGTTGATCCCATGATGGGTGGGGCGCATGGTGGGGGTGCGGGTGTTGATGGGCAGTGCCAACTTCCAGAGTGCGGCGATCCATGATTCACACGAGCTATGCACCTTCAGTTCCCGGGATGGTCAGCATCGTGCTGCCATGCTACAACGAGTCGGAGGCGATTGAGCAGGTGGTCGGGGACATTCGCAAGGTGATGGACGAGACGGGCCGCTCGTACGAGATCCTGGTGGTGGATGATTGTTCGACGGACGGGACGGCGGAGATCGCCGAGAAGCTGGGCCTGCGGGTGGTGCGCCACGCGGTGAATCGCGGATCGGGTGCGTCGCGCCGGACGGGTACCATCGAGGCGCGGGGCGAGATCATCGTGATGCTGGATTGCGATGGCACCTACGAGCCGCGGACGATCCCGAAGATGCTCTCCTTTTTCCCGAAGTATCACCAGGTGAATGGCGCGCGGACGTCGGAGAAGGGGACGTTGAAGTTGCTGCGCGTGCCGGCGAAGTGGCTGATCCGCCAACTGGCGGTCTATGTGTCGGGGCACCAGATCCCGGACCTGAACACGGGGTTGAAGGCGTATTACCGCGATGTGATGCTGAAGTACCTGTGGGTGCTGCCGGATGGGTTTTCCTGCGTGACCAGCATGACGCTGGCGTTCCTGTGCAATGGTCATCCGGTGAAGTATGTGTCGACGCCTTATTACAAGCGGGTGGGTGTGTCGAAGTTTCATCCGGTGAAGGACAGCGCGAAGTACATCGCGACGATCCTGCGGGTGATCACGTTCTTCCGGCCGTTGCGGGTGTACCTGCCGGTGGCGGCGCTGCTGTTGCTGGCGGGGTTGGTGTTTTCGGTGGGGCATGTCGTGACGACGGGGACATTGCAGGAATCGGACATTATCCTGGTGACGAGCGGTGTGATGGTTGGCATGATGGGCTTGCTGGCGGAGTTGATCGTGTCGCAGCGGCGCGCCTGAGCATGCGTTTGAGGTAGCTCATCCCGGAGAGGGGGCCGAGGTGTGAATCCGGAGGTCCCGGAAGCCTCGCCAAACTTGCGGCCGGCCGTGCATCCGCCGGACGAGGAGGCGTATTACGTCGCGCGCGGTTCCATGCGGCGGCGGGTGCTGGTGGCGATGGTGCTGCTGATCACGGTGCCGGTGTACATCACGCTGGCGTTTTCGGGATGGGCGGCGGGTCAGGCGCTGCGGCGGAATGTGAATGTGCAGGTTCAGGAGAGGACGGAGATCCTGAGCCTGGAGCTCGACCGCCAATTGTTCGACATGGCGCGGGAGATGCGCACGGCCGCGCGGACAGAGGGGTTGGCGGACGCGGTGGATGCCTATCTGCGCAGCCCCGAACCTCCGGGACGGCGCGGAGTGATGGAACTTCCGATGCGGGTGGAGGCGTGGCCGCGGGACGAGGAGGACCAACCCGTCTCCGACGTTTGGTATGTCATTGATACATCGGGGCTGGTGGTGCTGGCGGTTGGGCAGGAATCGATCCGCGATGACATGGAGCGCCCGACGCCGCTGGATGGTTTGGACGTGCTGGAGATCTTGATGCGCCCGCCGCCGGACGGACCCTTCGCGGCGGAGTTGCCGCTGCGCGATCCGAGGAATCCGCAACTGCTGATGGGATGCCGTCTGCCTGGTCGCGCGGGAGAACGCGGTCTGGCGTTGGTGCGTATCGCCGCCATGCGGCCTGTCTTCGAGTCGGCGGAACGCCTGATGTCGGGGACCGGCCAGCGCGTCGTGGTCTATTCGAAGGGAAACGGGCTGCTGTATTCGTCCGAAGAAGATGTGAACTACGAGATCCTGCTGACGCGGCGGCGCGGCGAGTTCTTTGTGCCGCCGGTGCCGGAGCGGTCGAACGTGGTGGTGATCGGCGGCAAGAGGCATGCGATGGCGCACGAGCCGATCGCCTCGGTGCGGGAGCTGACGCGCGCGGCGGGGAACCAGCGCTCGGATTGGGCCGTGGTGCAGACGCTGCAGATCGAGGAGCTGTTTGCGACGTTGGCACGCGAGCGGCGCATGGCTGTGTACATGGGCGCGCTGATGACGACGATCGCGGTGCTGCTGGCCTGGTGGGCGAGCGGGCGCCTGGTGGCGCCGTTGCTCCGCTTGACCGAAGGGATGCGGCGCTTCGCCCATGGCGATTTGGATTATCGCGTGGAGGTTCACACGGGGGACGAGGTGGAGATCCTGGCGCTGTCGGCCAATGACATGGCGGAGAACCTGCGGAAGACCTACCAGGTGCTGGCAGACAGGATGTTGGAGCTGGACGAGAAGGCGCGGCAGTTGGAGTTGATTCATTCGATCAGCCATTCGGTGAACCGCGTGCTGGAGCTGGACAAGCTGTTCGACCGCATCCTGTCGGAGGTGTTGGTGCATGTGCGGGCGGAGCGCTTGTCGCTCGGCTTGTTGAACGGGGCGCGAACGCGCATGAGTCTGGACTATGTGTATCCCCCGCAGCGGGAGCAATTGCCGCGCGGGTCGGAGTTCCCGCTGGAGGGGAGCGTGATGGGGCGGGCCCTGCAGGACCAAACGGTGACGATCCGGCGATTGGTGGAGAATGGGCCGTACATCGAGGACCAGCAGTTGTTCGCGCTGGGCATGCGGGTGCTGTGCATCGTGCCGTTGATTGCGACCAATGGCGCGGTGGGGACGTTGAACCTGGCGACGGCGGATCCGGACCTGTTCCAATCGGGCGAGGTGCGGATGCTGGAGCGGATTGCGGACAGCTTGGCGCTGGCGGTGGAGCACAGCCGCCTGTTCACGCGAGTGGCGCGCTTTGCGGAGGAGCTGGAGCGGACGGTGGCGGAGCGGACGCGGGAGCTGCAGGCGGCGCAGGCGAAGCTGGTGCAGACGGAGAAGTTCGCGGCGACGGGCGCCATCGCGGCGCACATCGGGCACGAGGTGAACAATCCGCTGTCGATCATCAAGAACTACCTGAAGATCGTGGAGGGGAAGCTGGCGCGTCCCGCTCCGCAACCGGAGGACATGGAGAGCGCGCGGCGGTCGTTGGAGGTGATTGAGGAGGAGATCGACCGCATCGCGCGCATCGTGGCGCAGTTGCGTCAGGTGGCGCGGCCGAGCACGCCGGAGATCGGGCCGATCGACCTGTCCGCGGAGATCATGAAGTTGACGGACTTGTTCCACGGCACCTTGCAGAAGCGCGACATCGAGCTGACGATGGAACTGGACGATGGCTTGGGGACGGTGCACGCAAACAGCGATTCGCTGCGCCAGATCCTGATCAACCTGGCGCGCAACGCGATGGATGCGATGGAGGAGAAGGGATCCGGCAAGCTGACGATCCGCACGCGGCGTGCGCCGAATGTTTCGGACATGTATTGGATCGAGGTGGCCGACACGGGCACGGGCATCCCGCGGGAGCTGTTGAGCAGGATCTTCGATCCCTTCTTCACGACAAAGGGGGAGGGGAAGGGGACGGGTCTGGGTTTGTCGGTGTCGTTTGCCCTGGCACAGGCGATGGGCGGCACGATCGAGGTGGAGACCAAGTCGGGATTGGGGACGACGATGCGCGTGATTTTGCCGTTGCGACCTCCGACGCCCGGATCGGGAGACTCGCACGCGGTGGACGGGCAACGCAGTTCGCAGCAGGAGAGCGAAGGGCCCGCACCGCGACGCGCAAGGCGCATCATCATCGGTTGAGAGGCATCGCGGAGCACCGACACCCCGCAGGATTTGGAGACCGGTCATCCCACCACTGATCCAGGACATACTTGCCGCGCGTTCCCTGCCGGCCCTGCTGGCTGTCATCCGGCATCATGGGTCACGGTCGGAGAGCGCTTACCTGATGCTGGTGGCGGCGGTGACGGGGTTGTTGATGGGTGTGTTGGTGACGGCGTTTCGCTGGGCCATCATCAAGAGCCATGTGTTGGTGCACGGCCAGGGATCGGGGGTGCACCGGCTGGAGGAGTTGTGGTCCGTCGGCAACTTCTCGCTGGTGCCGGTGTTGCTGCCCGCGTTTGGCGGGTTGCTGGTGGGGTTGGTGCTGTACCGCCTGCTGCAACTGCGTGGCGGGCATGGCATCCCAAACGTGATGAAGGCCGTGGCGACGGGTCAGGTGAACCTGCATCCGGGGATGGCGATCAAGTCTGCCTCCGCGCCCATCACGATCACCAGTGGCGGTTCCGCGGGGCCGGAGGGTCCGGTGGTGGAGATCGGCGCGGTGGTGGGTTCGTGGCTGGGGAACCAGGCGGGCGTGCGCAAGGATCAGGTGGGTACGCTGATTGGTTGTGGTGCGGCGGCGGGAATCGCGGCGGTGTTCAGCGCGCCGATGGGCGGCGTGGTGTTCGCGCTGGAATTGATCATGCGCGACTTCAACATCCGCAAGTTCGCGCCCGTCGTCGTCGCGGCGGTGTTGGCGTCGGTGATGTCGGATGCCTTGCTGTCGAGCGAGCCGGCCTTTACCCGGCTGGAGGAACACGTGCTCAACACGATCGTGCCGAGCTTGTGGCTGGTGGCGGCGTTTGCGGTGCTTGGCGTCGTCTGCGGCAGCGCCGGCGCGGCGATGGGCGCGGTGCTCTTCGCCGTGCATGAAATGTTCTCGCGATTGAGACTGCCGGTGTGGGTCAAGCCCGCCATCGGCGGGCTGATCGTCGGATGTATTGGCATCATGGTGCCGGGTGTGATGGGCGAAGGTTACGAGACGGTGAACCGCGTCCTGCTGGAATCGCCGCGGCCGCATGAGGGGATCGTGCTGGCGGTGGGGATGCTGGGCGTGCTTTGCGTGCTGAAGATGGTGGCGACGGGTTTGACGCTGGGATCCGGCGGCTGCGGCGGCACTTTCGCTCCGTCAATGGTGTGCGGGGCGTTTGCAGGTGGCGCGGTGGGGATCCTGTTCGAGTCCATGTTCCCGCACGATGTGCCGGACTTCAGGATCTTCGCGCTGGTGGGAATGGCGGGCGTGGTGAGCAGCGCGCTGGGCATTCCGTTGGCGGCGGTGCTCATCATCTACGAAGTCTCCGGCGGCGAGTATCGACTCATCCTGCCCTTGATGATCACGGTGGCGTTGAGCTCGATGGTGTCGTCGCGGCTGCGACGTGGCACGGTGTACACGCAGTCGCTGTTGCGCGAGGGATTTGACCTGGAGCAGCAGCGCGGTGCGCGCGATCCGCTGCAGAACGTGCCGCTGTCCAGCGTCATCGACCATCACTATGTGGCGCTGCGGCCGAACGAGACGCTGGACCGCATCATGGAATTGCTCGGCGAGACGGATGTGGAGGCCTTCCTCGTGACGGACGAATGGGGAAAGCTGCGCGGGATGATCTCGACCAATGACCTGCGCGCGTTGGTGAACCTTGGCGACATCGGCGGCTCGGCCCTGATAGCCAGCGACATCGCGGAGTCACACCCGGCGACGCTTACGGAGGATGTGTCGGCGAGCATGGCACTGGATATCTTCACCAACAGCGAGGCGGGGGGCATCCCGGTCATCGAATCCGCAGAAGACCGCCGCGTGAAGGGCATCATCTACCGCGGGTCACTGCTGCGGGCCTTGCGCCAAAACCGCGCGGGGAAGAGCCAGGAGGCGATAAGGAGGGAAGGATGAAGGATGAAGGATGAGGGATGATGGCAGAAGGCAGAAGGCTGAAGGATGAAGGATGATGGAGAAATAGATTTCGAGTTTCGGGTTTCGAGTGGGGTGGTGTGTTGTTGATGGATGCTGAAAAACAGGTCGCCCCACGTCCAGATGTTGGTGCGGGGCGATCTCTTTTGACTCGGGACTCGGAACGCGGAACGCGGAACTTTATTTATACCCTTTGAGGTACTTCTTCTCTGCCTCGAAGAGTTCGTTGGCCATCTGGCGGATTTCGCGCAGGCCGCAGACGGCGGAGGTGAGCGGGTCGAGCATCAGGGCGTGCACGGCCATCTCGCGGCTCTTCTCAATGGCGGCTTGTGCGCCCAGGTCGTACATGCGCATGTTGCTGGCGCAGATGGCGGCCATTTGCGGCGGGAGCTTGCCGTAGACCGTCGGCTGGATGCCGTTGCGATCGACGTGGCACGCGACCTCGACGACGCCGTCATGCGGCAGGTTTTCGATGAGCGGGCCGCCGTGTTGGCCGCGGCCGGGGCGCTGCGGCTTGTTCATCACGTTGCCGTGGATGCGCCATGGTTGGTCCTTCTCGATGGATTCGATGATCCATCCGGCGTATTCCCAACTGCGTCCGCTGTCGGGGATGACGCCTTCCTTGATCAGCTTTGCGCGGGCCTCGTCGGCGTTCTTGCGCCATGTGGGCCAGTTGTCGGCGTAGAAGGATGACTCGCCGTGGTAATTGTCGCGGGCGTATTGCTTCAGCAGGTCCTTGCGCTTGCGGAAGTAGGGGAGATACTCGCTGAGGTGGCCGCTGGATTCGGTGATGAACGCGCCGAACTGGATCATCATCTCCTTCCGGACGAGATCCCACGCGTCGTCCTTCTTGGATGGCTTGCCGGCGATGTCCTGCTCCGCCAGCTTCTTCAGGATGGGGTACAGGTCCTTGCCGTTGTGGCGCAGCTTGGTGAACCACGCGAGGTGGTTGATGCCGGCGCATTCCCATTCGAGTTCCTCGTACGGCACACCGGCGCGGCGGGCCAGTTGGTCGCTGGTGCCCTGCACACTGTGGCACAGTCCGACGACGTTCATGAACGACGTGCGCCCCGCCGCCAGACACATCATCGACATGGGATTCGTGTAGTTGAGCACAACGGCCTCGGGGCAGAGGCGTTCGCAATCTTGCAGGATTTCGATCCACACGGGGATGGTGCGCAGGCCCTTGAACAATCCGCCCGGCCCGATGGTGTCGCCGATGCATTGGTCGACGCCGTACTTCAGCGGGATGTCATTGTCGAACCGCACGCATTCGACGCCGCTGACCTCGACGCAGCACACGACATAGTGCGCGCCGGGGAGCGCCTTCAAACGGTCGGTGGTGGCGGTGATGGACTCGACGGGCTTGTTGTACTTCTGCGCGTAGAGACGGCAGACCTTTGTGACGGCGTCGAGGCGCTTCTTGTCGATGTCGACGAGCGCGATCTCGATCCTGCCGAGGCCGGGGATCTGGAAGAAGTCGTTGACGAGATGCTGCGTGAAGAAGCTGCCAGCGCCGAGCAGGACGATCTTGATGGGGCGCGGCATGACGCCGGGGAATCCGCGGACGGCTTGTGCTTGCTTGGTGTGTTCAGCGTGGCCCTTGTGAGCCTGGGCACGGGGCGTCTGCTTGGCCATGGGTGGGGCGTGCTCCGGTGGTTGGGAAGGATGAAGGCAGAAGGATGAAGGCAGAGGGCAGAAGGATGAAGGATGAAGTGACTCCTTCGACTTCGGGCGGTCTTCTATAGGGATCCGGCCGGAGGGAGCAAGGTGGTTTGAGGGGCGAGTCAGGCGTCGTTCAACAAATCGGGCGTAGGCAGCCGAAGCAATCTACCCTGCTCCTCCGCCTCATCCGATGTGAGGAACGCATTTGTCCGCTCAAGGAGGCGCCGGGTGCGCTGCAGGTCTCCCCACTCTATGGCGAGCGTGTAGCGCTGTGCAAAGTCCAGCACGCGAATCTGCGCTTCGGGCTGCGTGTTGCGGCTCAACGCGCGCAGCCCCATGAGATAGTTCTCCCGATAGGCAGTCGGGATGACGATGCGTTGCTCGCCGGCGGCGACCAATTCGGAGTTCATCATGATGCGGGCCACACGTCCGTTGCCATCGTCGAACGGGTGAACCTCCGAGACAAGAAACATCATGAAAATTGCCCGGTGCAGAGGATCAGTGAGTGGGGCCATCATCTCGTAACCGATCCGCAAGGTTCCCTCGACAAGTGACGGAGCAACGAAGAGCGTAGTGCCCGCGCGGTTGCCCGTTTCCTTGAACTGACCGGGGCGCTTGTCCGGCCGCCCGGCCATGATGCGCGCATGGCGTTCGCACAGGAAGCGCTGCAGTTCCTCCGCTGAGCGTGGAGTCCGCCGCATTTCCTCCTCCGAGGCGACAACAGCAAAGGTCCCCAGGATGTCATGGGCGTCTTCCGGCCTGCTGCGCGGAATGCGCCCCTGGAAGATGATCGCCTCGGCCTCGTCCACCTCGAATTGCGTGCCCTCGATGTAGTTGGAGAAGTAGGCCTCGAAGAAGGCCAGCGTGGCTTGGCCTTCGGGATTTCGCGCGG
>CAZVAQ010000078.1:0-16758 GCA_964625145.1 uncultured Candidatus Sumerlaeota bacterium | reverse complement strand
CTCCAGCGCCACGCCTCCATCCAATGCGAGAGCTGTCACGGCCCCGGCTCGCAGCACCTCGGCTTTATCCTGGAGGATGACCACGGCATCGGCGGCGTGAACCTGAGCACCAACCAATGCGCGCAATGCCATGACACAGACTTGGTCTTCGGTGATCGCTTCTACCAGTGGAACGAATCCTCGCACCCCGTCACCCAGGATGCGAGCGACGGCCACGTCACCGACAACAACACCTGCCGCGCGTGCCACACCGGCGAAGGCTTCGTCCATGGCGTCATCAAGAAGGAGCCAATCCCCGTCCTGACGCAGGATGAATATCACGGCATCACCTGCTCGGCCTGTCACGATCCACACGGCTCGGAATATCCAAACAGCCTGAGGACCGCGAACATTGCCACGCTGCCCAATGGAAAGGTTGTGAGCGAGGCGGGCACCGGCGGCCTGTGCATGAACTGCCACCACTCGCGCGTCGCGGATCCCGAATCGACGGCCGTTGCCAACTCCCGCGGCGCCCACCGTGGACCGCAGGCTGACATGTTGCAAGGCACGGGCATGGTGGCCTTCGGACTGCCAGTAGTCGGCAATTCCGCCCACACGACGATCGTTGAAGACACCTGCACGGCCTGCCACATGGCCGAGAGCAACTCGCAACTTGTCGGCGGCCACACCTACGCAATGCGCGCCAGCACCCCGGGCGGCGACATCATCAACGCCGAGAACGCCTGCGCCACATGCCACACCGGCCTTGATTCCACCTATGACCGCACGGCGCGTGGCGACTATGACGGCGACGGCACCGTGGAAGGCATTCAGACCGAAGTGAAGGGCCTCCTCGCCCTGATCAGGACCGGCCTGCTCAACCTCCCCGGCACGACCCTCGGAGCCGATGGCACCATCTCCGTCACGACTGCCGGCTTTGCTGCATGGAACGATGACCAGAAGCGCGCCTTCTACAACTACAACTTCGCCATCAACGACGGCAGCTACGGCATTCACAACACCTCCTACGTGGTGCAGATGCTGCAGCGCAGTTACCAAGGCGCGTACGGCCACTCGATCCTGAACGACTATCCGGACATCGACCTGCGCGGTCCCGTGCAGCCTTCGACCGTCGTCCCTCCCACACCGACCCCCACACCCGTCCCGACCGTGACGCCGGCTCCAACTCCGGTGCCGGAATATCTGGCCATCGCCTCACTCGTCGGCGTCTCTCCGCGCGATGTCGCGATGGATGAGACAGGCGTGTTCGACACGACCGCTTCCGGCCTTCGCTCGGTGGGCATTGGCGAGAAGGTCTTCCTGGAAGCCGAGAAGATCGACAACGATGTCGAGTCCTACGAGTGGTCGATCCTCTCCCGTCCAAACGGTTCCACCGCCAACCTGAGCAGCACCACCGGCGAGTTGGTGACCTTCCGTCCCGACGTGCGCGGCACCTACCTGATTCGCCTCACGCCGATCACCACCTCGCGCCAGGTCATCGACGTTTTCGACCTGCGTCTGTACGCATCGGAGTGGGTCGGCCTTGGTGCCTTTGACGAAAGCAGCCAACCGCGCGCACCGGAATGCGCGACCGGATTCTGCCACGGTGGCGACAATGCCAACGGCGACTTGAACGTACTGGAAGATTATCTGAAGTCCTCTCACGCGCAGGTGATGCAGAAGCACCTGAGCGGCGAGCACGGCGCGTACTATGACCTCGGCTGGCTGAAGTATCACACGGTCGGGTTCAACCAGGATCCGCAGGCCGTGAACAAGGGATTCGACGACATCGCCGCGACATTGGGATTCGACATCAGCCAGATACCGGCACTGGTTGCCGACGCTGCTGAAAACGGAAACGACAACTTCCACCTGCTCCCCGGCCAGCTTCGCAATCGCGCGTCCGTGCAATGCGAGAGCTGCCACGGTGCCGGCTCGCAGCATCCGCCAAACCTGACCGCCATTGACAAGGGCATCGACGGAGCGGACCTGGGCACCAAGCAATGCGCCCAGTGCCATGACTCCACACCGGAGTTCATGCAGGGCTTCCACCAGTGGAGCAACTCCTCGCACCCGATCACGGCGGACGCCAGCCAGGGAAGCGTCACGGGCAACAACACGTGCCGTCCGTGCCATACCGGCGAGGGCTTCGTCGCCGTGCATGCCAAGGGCACCGAGATTCCGCAGCTTCCCGCGGAGGAGTATCACAGCATCACCTGTTCGGCCTGTCACGATCCCCACTACTCCGACCAGCCGCACCAGCTTCGCGTCGCCGGCGACTTCATCATTCCGGCGGGTGCGCAGCTTTACAGCTCCGGAACGGGCGGCATCTGCGTGCGTTGCCACAATTCACGCATCGCCGATGCGGAAGCCACTGCCCTCAGCAATTCCCGCGGCTCGCACTACGGCACGCAGGGCGACATGCTGATGGGTGTTGGTGGTGTCTCGTTTGACCTGCCGTTCGAGAGCGAGAACACCCACGGCGTCGTGGTCGCCGATACCTGCGCCCATTGCCACATGGCCGATGGCGTCGGCGAACCGGGCGATCCGAATCCGCCGATGGTCGGCCTGCACACGTTTGCCATGCGCGATACCAACGGCGACGTGATCAATGCGCAGAATGCATGTGGCGAATGCCATGGCGGCCTGGACGTGTACGACCGCACGGCGCGCGGCGATTACGACGGCGACGGCACGGTCGAGGGCGTGCAGTCAGAGATCGACGGCCTGTTGACCATGCTGCGCACGGGGATCATCGCCAGGATGGCCGGCACGTCCGTCACGGCCGATGGCTACATCAACGTCACCACCGGCGGGTTCAACGCGTTGACCAACGACCAGAAGCGCGCCATCTACAACTACAACTTCGTGGCCAAGGATGGCAGCCGCGGAATCCACAACACCTCCTACACGGTGCAGTTGCTGCAACGTGCCTACTATGGCGTGTACGGCCGGTCGATCGTCGTCGATTATCCGGAGATCGACCTGCGTGGCCCGGTTCAACCTCCCCCGGAGGGGGCATCGGTCTGGTACATCAACTGAGAGGGGACAGATCCCAGGGCGGAGGCCCATGATGAAGGAACGTGAGCGGGACAACTCTCTGTGGGTCGTCAGTGATGACGAGGAGTTGTGCAACCGCATCAAGGGCGCGCTGCACGATGACAATCTGGAAGTCTGCATCGTGCATCGCGCCCAAGTGACCGAAGGCCTGTTCTGCCGCACGGCCAAGACCCTGCCAGGGGCGGTGTTGTTGGATGTGGACGAGGATCTGGACTGGGGCGTTACCGTGCTGAAGGAGATCAAGCGCGCCCACAATCGCACCCCGCTCGTCGTTGTCTGCCGCAATCCCAGCCGCGAGTTTGGTATGAAAATTGTCTCGGCGGGGATCAATTACCTCCTTCCGAGGGACTTTGATGTGCAGGAACTGCGGGACGTCGTGAGCGGACTGATCCGGAACTAGGCACCCCTACGCCGTCGCCATTGGGATACACCCGAGAGCCATCCACCAGGAGCCACCCCATGCCAGCCCCAGTCGCCCATTCCCGCATCAGGATTCCCCTGCTCACGGCCTGCGTCATCGCCTTGGGCTTGGTCGGCTTCCACACGCCTTCGAACTCTGAAATCACCGGCTCTGCCCACGATTTCTCCGGCGTCCACGAGAATGGCCAGATCTGCATCTTCTGCCACACGGCCCACAATGCGGACATGACCACGGTGGATGCGCCCCTGTGGAATCATGAGGTCAGCACCCGCACCTACACCCTCTACAACAGCCCAACCATGGATGCGACCACGACGCAACCGGCGGGCGTTTCCAGACTGTGCCTCTCCTGTCACGATGGCACCGTCGCGGTGGATTCCTATGGCGGCAGCCAGGGGGTGATCCTTCTGGGAGGCGATTTGGCCATCGGTGCGGACGGTCTGGCCAACGACCATCCGGTGTCCTTCCCCTACACCGATGCCTTGGCGGATCTGGATGGCGAGCTCTTCCCGCCCACCTCGTCACCTTCGGGCATCGGTTCCACGATTCACAATGACCTGCTGATCGGTGGCAGCCTGGAATGCAGCTCCTGTCACGACGTGCACAACGGCGGGGCGGCCGCCGCCGTGAACGACAATCTGCTGATGATCACGCAGACCGGCAGCCAACTGTGCCTCACCTGTCACGATAAGTGACCGCCGAAATCCAAGAGTTTCTCACGGTTGGGGGCATCGCCTCGTTGGGATGCCCCCATTTACCTGCCTTGCCAACAAGGTTGCAGGAGAAAGTGGGACCGCGCTGTCACACTCGCAGGAGCGCTGCTCGGCAACCGGCTAGCATCCCAGCCGATGGCGACTTCTCTCCCGGTTTCGGAATCGCTCCGACTCGGAGACCGAGACTCGAAAGTCCTCGAAACCCGCATGTTTACAGGCCTTTTCGCGGCCATCACTCCCCCAGCTCCAATGGCGGGGGCGCTTGATGCCGAATAGCCACCAAAGAGGCCTCAAATCCAGCCCTTGGGCATGATCCTTTCATTGCAGGGAGGCCAGTTGTCTCACGTCTGGAGGGATGGATTCATGACGCAGTGGGCCACCACAACGAGCTGGAAAGACTGGCGGCATGGTATGGTGCGAACCGCCCTGCTGCTGTGCGCTGCGGCGATGGTCCTGGCGACCGGCGGATGCGCCACCTCGCGCAAGGAGCAGTCGGCCGCTCCGCCGGTGATCTTCCCCCTCCCGCCCGCCAAGCCCCGCGTTCAATACCTCGGCTCGGTTTCCTCAACCGCCGACCTGCCCAGCAGCCGCAGTGCCTTTGCCGAGTTCATCCTCGGCCCCGAGCCCACCCAGTACCCGATGGCCAAGCCCATCAACGCGGCACTCAACGGCCAGCGCCTGTACGTCTGCGACACCGTCTTCAACACGGTCATCATATACGACCTGGTCACGGGGGGAGCCCATCGGTTGGCGGGCGACCGGGGCATCGGCAAGATCCAGCAACCCAACAACATCGACATTGACAACGAAGGACGCCTGTACGTGGCCGACAAGGTCCGCAAGGCCGTGCTGGTCTACGCCCCCGACGAGTCATTCGTCGATGCATGGGGCCGCCCGGAGGAGATCCAACCCGTGGACGTCGTGGTCGGCGGCGATGAGCTCTTCGTCTGTGGCTCCGACACCCACGAGGTCGAAGTTTGGAGCCGGAAGGACGGATCCCTCCTTCGCAAGTTCGGCAAGCTGGGCACGGCACCCGGCGAATTCTTCATTCCGACCTATCTTGCGTTGGACGGAAAAGGCCACCTGTTCGTCACCGACACGGGCAACTTCCGGATTCAAAAGCTGACACTGGATGGCCAGCCGGTCGCCGTCTACGGTGGACCGGGAACCACCTTTGGCAAGTTCGCCTGGCCAAAGGGAATCGACGTGGATGGCGACGGGCGGCTGTTCGCTGCGGATTCGCGCTTTGCCAATGTGCAGGTATTCGATGAGGAAGGGCGCCTCCTCCTGTTCTTCGGCGCGCCGGGGCCGGATGGCGGAAATCTGGATCTGCCCGCCGGTGTGCGCGTCATGCCATGGCCATCGATCCCGTGGATGCAGGAACGCCTGCTCCCCGGATTCGAGCCCGAGAGCCTGGCCATCGTCGTCAACCAGCAGGGGTGGAACTTTGTAAACTTCTTCGCCATCGCAAAGGACACAGAATAGCAGCCGCCACCATGTCGCGGATCAAGGATTGCAGATGAATGGTTGGGGTCACCATGGACGTCACCGCAAGGCCGCCGGCTTCGGCCTGGTCATGGTGCTGTGCATGCTGGGCATGGCCTGCTCCCCCTCCACGCGCTATCAAGTGCTCACCTTCCTCTTCGATGGAGTGCCTCCACCTCCCGGCGTGGAACCACATCCGGATGATGAACCGCAGGAACCCGAACGCGTCATCTCCACCTTCGCCCGCAGCCTTCGCGGCATTGAAGGCGCCGCCGAACGCGCCGCACCACCGCCGCTCATCCTGTCCGTTCACCAGCCCTATCTCGATCGCAAGTGCTCCGAGTGCCACGACATGAGCACGGGCACCTTCGACATCGCCCATGATGCGACCCTGTGCGACCGGTGCCATGCCGACCAACGCAAGGAACAGGATTGGGATCATGGCCCGATCAACCTGGGCACATGTGTTCCGTGTCATGTCCCCCATCAATCAACCCACAAACGCCTGCTCTACAAGGCCGTGCCGGATCTGTGCTACACGTGCCACGTGGACGTCGAATCCGGTGTCGCCGAGTACCATGATGTTCCCAACCTCTCCGACTGTGTGGCCTGTCATGATCCGCACCGCATGTACTAGAACCACGCACCCTTCGCTGATTGCGGCGCTTCTTCTCGTGCTGCTCGCTGCCGTTTCAAACGGCCAGGATGTCAACGCACGCTGCCAGCGATGCCATGCCGAACCATGGATCAGCGAACGATCGCCCGCAGCCTTGGCCGCCATGGTGCGCGCGCCGGAATCCGGCAGCCATGAACTCCGCAATGCAGACGAGCTGGCGGGGCTTTATGTTCCCAACGATACATTCCTCAACTCCGCCCACGGCGCGCTGAACTGCGAGCAGTGTCACACGGACATTCAATCCCTCCCCCACTCCCAAAGCGTGGCGACCATCAGTTGCAGCAAGTGCCATGAAGATGAAGCCCACGAAGTCACCCAGGGCCTGCATGATCCCGCCAAGAAGGGAACGCCCGATTGTGCCGATTGCCACGGCAACGCCCACATCACCCGCCGCACCAGCGACCAACGCACGTACGACTATGTCGTCGAGATGGTGGAGCGCTGCTCCGAATGCCATTCCGATGTGGGCGAGGCGGGCTTTGATCCGGCCGGCACCTTCCACGACAGCATCCACGGTGAGGCGATCTTCCGGTTGGGTCTGGTGCAGGGGCCATTGTGCACCGATTGCCACGGCACCCACACGATGGCACCCCTGAGCGATCCCGCAAGTCCCCTGTATTTCTCCAATGTTTCCAATACCTGCGGTTCATGCCACCAAGGGGTCGTGAACGTCTTCGCCGGCAGCGTGCACGGCCAAAACGTCGCCGGAGGCCGCAAGGACGCCGCCACCTGCACCAGTTGCCACCATAGTCACGGCGTCAAGCAGGTCACGTCGGAGTTCCTGTTTGATGTCGTCTCGGAATGTTCCAACTGCCATCTGGAATTGGGCGCTTCCTATCTGCGCAGCTATCACGGCAAGGCCAGCCAACTGGGCGATACCCGCGTGGCGGTTTGCTCCAAGTGCCACGGCGCCCATGACATCCTGCCGGCGGACCATGCCGACTCCCGCGTGGCAAAGGAGAACCTCAAGGAGACCTGTGCCGAGTGCCATCCGGACGCCAACGACAACTTTGTCGGCTACATCGCCCACGTCGACTACATGGATACCAATGAGCATCCGGCGGTGTTCTTTACCTTCTGGGGCATGACCATCCTGCTGTGCAGCGTCCTCCTGGTCTTCGTGCCTCATTCACTACTGTGGTTCCAGCGCACGTTGGTCGATCGCCTGCGCAACCCGGCCGGTCACGCACACCGTAAGCCACGCATGGTACGCCGCTTCAGCCTCTTGCATCGCATCACCCACGGCCTGATCGTGGTCAGCTTCCTGGGCCTGGTCGCGACGGGATTCCCGCTGAAGTATAGCTACACACAATGGGCCCAGCGGCTCACCGAGACGTTTGGCGGCATCCACGCCATGGGAACGCTCCATCGATTCTTCGCAATTCTAACCTTCGTCTATGTCACGATCCATCTGATTCACCTGGCGATCTTCTTCTGGAAGAAGTGCCCCACGCCTCGTTGGCGCTATATCATCGGGCCTGATTCCATGCTGCTCAAGCCGAAGGACTTCTTCGACTTCATCGCCATGGTGAAGTGGTTCTTCCGCCTCGGCCCGCGTCCGCGATTCGGCCGGTGGACCTACTTCGAGAAGTTCGACTACTGGGGCGAGATCTGGGGCGTCATCCTCATTGGCGGCAGTGGCCTGATGCTGTGGTATCCGACCTTCTTCACCAAGGTACTCCCCGGCTGGTCGCTCAACGTCGCGATGGTGATCCATAGCATCGAGGCCCTGTTGGCGGCATCGGTCATCTTCCTCGTGCACTTCTTCAACACGCACCTGCGTCCGGAAAAGTTCCCCATCGATATGACGATGTGGACGGGCCAGATCTCCGAGGAAGAGTTGAAGGAAGAGCGCCCCGAGCTCTACGAGCGCCTGGTCGAGTCGAAGACACTCGAGCAGGAAATCGTGCAGCCGATGCCCCTGCGCTGGCGCGTCCTGGGTGTCGTCCTCGGCATCTCGGCCTTCCTGGTCGGCATCGGCTTGATCATTCTAGCGATTCGCACCGAACTTCTCAATGTCCTGCACTGACCATCAGAAAGGAACCTGGCGATGAGACTCCGAATCCTGGCACTGACGGCGATAGCCACCGCGGCTGTCACCCTTGTGCCAACATTGAAGACACCGGCCAACACGGCGGAAATTCGCCTGGGCGCTTCCTGCGTGACGGCCGAATGCCACGGCGACACCGCCGGGCACGAGTTCATTCACGGGCCGCTGAACCTGAACCAGTGTGAGCCCTGTCACATTCCCATCGGCGGCCGTCACGAGTTCCGTGCCGCCGCCACTGGTCCGGATCTGTGCAGGACATGCCATGACATCGAGCCGGACATGAAGGTCGTGCACGGCCCCTTCCAGGCCGACTGCACGCTGTGCCACAACCCTCACGGCGGCGAGAACCGCCTGTTCGTCAAGGGTGGCCTCGGCGCCGAGTCGTGCAATCTGTGCCATGACAGCGTGACGGAAGGCCGCCAGCATCTCCACGGCCCCGTTGCCATGGGCGAATGTCTCATCTGCCACACGCCGCACCAATCGGAAAACAAGGGCCTGCTGATCGAGCCCCGCCGCGACCTGTGCCTCGGGTGCCACGTCGATGTGGAAGTGCAGATGGCCAACGCCGTGGTCGTGCACGAACCGGTCGAGGAAATCTGCTCCGGCTGCCACGATCCCCATGGTGGTGATCACAAATACTTCATCCCTATCGAAGGTTCCGACCTTTGCCTGAACTGCCATGGCGAGTTCATCAAGAACTCCTCCGAATTTGCGCACCCCCACACTTCCATGACCGACGGCAAGGGGTGCCGCGAATGCCACGCTCCCCACGCGTCCAACCAGCAGGGCCTCCTCAGCACCCACACGCAGCAGCTTTGCCTGGCTTGCCACAGCGAGGAGATCCACAAGGATGACATCTCCGTAAACAACGTCGGAGCGGAGATCGCCAGCGCCAGCTTCCTCCACGGCCCCATCCGTGAGCAAAACTGCGTCGCCTGCCACAAGCCTCACGGCTCGGACGTCGCCGCGATCCTCGCCAAGCCGTTCCCCAAGGACTTCTATGCGCCGTACAAGGAAGGCGCCTACGACTTCTGCTTCGAGTGCCATGACGGCACGATCGTGAGGAACGAACGCTCCACGACGACCGGATTCCGCGACGGCGACCGCAACCTGCACTACCTGCACGTCAACCGCGAGAAGGGGCGCACCTGTCGCGCCTGCCACGCGGAGCACGCGTCCGTCCAACCAAACCATGTGCGCAGCGAAGTCCCCTTTGGCCGATGGATGATGCAGGTCAAGTTTGAGAAGAACGAGACCGGCGGAACCTGCGAGACGGGATGCCATGTCCCCTACACCTACGACCGCGTGACTCCGGAGCGGCCCGCCCAATGAGACCGGCCCCCTCGATCTGGCTCTCGATGGGACAGCTCATCTGCGCTGTCCTGGTGGCGTCGTGCCTCATGGCCTCGGACGCGCCCGCGGAGCCTTTGCTGCCCGGCGAGCCCGCGCCGTTCTTCGAGAAGCTGGAGAAGGTGATCGCCGAGCGGCACCCGGAGCAGGAGATGAAGGGGCCGATGGTCCTGACATTCGTGAACGAAGCGGATTCGAACTCCGCACGCGTCATCCAGCAGCTCAAGGAACTGAACACCCGCCAGGAGGAGCTGTTCAAGCAGGCCCGCGTGGTGATTGTCCTGACGCGTGTGAACGGCGAGATGAAGCTGGATCCCGGGCAGCTTCCCAAACGGTGGACCATCATCCAGGATCTCGACGATTCCTACTACGTCGAATACCATGTCATCGCGACGCCCACCATCGTCGTGGCTGGAACCAATGGAAAGGTTGTCGCCTTCCACGCGGGCTACAGCCCCGGCCTGATGGCAGCGGTCCAGCGCAATCTGCTGACAGAGATTCATGGAACCGAGGCGGTGCGCACGGCGGCTCCTCCTGCCAGCCTGGAACTGCAGCTCGGGCAAAGGTTTGCCGAGCGCCAACAATGGGATCGCGCGCTCCCCTATTACCGCAAGGCGGCGGAGAAGAATGCACTGGATCCAACGGCCAAGCTGGAAATGGCCCGTATCCTCGTCGAGATGCAGGAATTCGACGAGGCCACGGCCCTGTTGGATGAACTGAAGGACGCGGAGGGAGCCGCTCCATTGCGCGAGCGCATCGGCGAACTCCAGCGCACGGGCCCACAATACCAATAGCCCGGCGCTCCGCGAGAAACATGGCGACAATGTCCCGCCGAGAGTTCTCTTATGCAGCCGAAGAAGCTGCCAACCATCCTCCTCATGGGCCTTTGCCTTTCCCTGTTGAACAGCACGGCCATGGCACAGCGGGACCGATTCCAGCGCGAGTACCCCGTCAAGACATTGGCCGTCACCGAGACGGAAGCCGAGATGGGCGCGGAGTACAACTACTTCGGCGAGGAGATCAGCAACGAAGGATCCGGCACCACCGAGTATTCCAACCACTACTTTCAGGAGTATCTGCTGGGCAGGATACGTGGCTACGGTTACCACCCGCGGTTCATCGACTATTCGGGCTCGCTGCGGATCGGGTTCTCGCAGCAGCGCCTTGAGTACTCCAGCCCCGTCACTGGCAGCCAAAGCAACGACGACAACGACAACCTGCTTGGCTACAACCTTCGGATGGACATCCTGAAGGAAAACAATCTCTCCGGCACGCTGTCTGCAAGCCGCGACGAGCGCATCCTCATGGGCTTGTTCATCGACCGGTATCGCGTGCTCACCGAATCCATGAGCGGCACGGTGCGATGGCGAAGCGGCAACCTGCGCATGGACCTGACGGGCACCCGCACCGAGACGGAGGAAACGGGCTTTCGCAGCTCCGGCCACACGAAATCCGACACACTGCTCTACAACCTGGCCCACGACGTGGGAAAGCGCATGCGCACGGACCTGCGCTACCGCCTGCAGCAGTACGAGAGGGACTTCACCCAGCGCACTGCCCAAGGCACCGTCACCCGCCGCAACGATTACGTCACCAACGACCTGAACCTGACCAACCGCCTGGCACTAGATCCGCGCGAGAAGCTGACCCTGCGCTCCACGTTTCGCTTCAATGACCGCTCTGCCAACGAAGGCTCCAGCGACCTGCGCACCTGGTACCTTGAGGAGCTGCTGCGCCACAACGCATCGCGCGTCGCCCGGCCATACATGAAAGTCAGTGCCCATCGGAATGAGTTCGCCACCCGCACCGTGGACACCTACCGTGGCGAAGCGGGCCTGGATGGCGATCTCTTCGACAGCCTCTCCTACCACTTTGACCTCCACGCCACGCGCATCGACCAGGACGCCTTCACCGAGGACCGCTACGGCCCCACCGGCAGCCTTGGCTACCGCAAGCGCACGGGAGTGGGCCTCTTGAGCGCCGGTTACTCCCGGACCCTGGAGCAGGTCGAGCGCTCCGGCATGTCGTCCCAAGTCCGCATTCTGGACGAACAAATCACGCTGCGAACCGCCTTCGCCACGTTCCTGCGCGAAGCCGGCGTCATCGCCTCCTCAATACGAGTCACGGACCTCAACGGCCAGGTCGTCTACCAGGAAGGCTTTGACTATGAAATCGTCACCCAGGGCAACCGGGTCGGCCTGAGGGTCATTCCGGGCGGACTCCTCGCCGATGGCAGCACCGTGCTGGTCGAGTACAGTGTCGATTCCAGCGGCAAGCAGTCCTACCTCTCGGATGACGAATCCATCTCCGTCCGCCATGACTTCAGCCGCATCGTGAAAGATCTCTCCCTCTACGGCCGGCGGCACACATTTCGCGCCAGAAACGTCGAGTCCGCGGGAGAGCTCAACATCGTGGAATACACCAACGACACGGTCGGGCTTCGCCAGGGATGGAGGCAGTTCGCCTTCACCAGCGAGTACGAGATGTACGATGACGATCTGGGCGGCTACGACCGGTGGCGCAATCAACTGGAGGGCTACCACAACCTCGGCCGCCAGGTCCGGTGGGGATGGAACGCGGGCATCATCGAGACGTGGTATGACGAGGATCGCGTCAGCGGCCGCGACGACGACAGCCGCCACCTGTTTGCCGGGACGCATCTGGACGGCACATTCGCCCGCACCGGTTACTGGCGCGTCGAAGGCAACATCATGGAGGACACCGGCCGGTTGGAACGCACCACCCGCGGTGTCGTCGGCCGGGTCGGATACAATTGGCGGCGTGTCACCCTGGAGTCCGGCCTTCGGCTGGAGCAGTACGAGGCGCCGGACAACGACCAGGACCGCGTACAGTTCTTCCTCGGCATGAAGTTCCACCTCGGCCGGCGCATCTTTGCGAGCAACCAGCGATGAGAACGACGATCCTGTTGACCATGGCGCTCCTGCTCGTCGCCTGCTCGGCGACTCCCAGGAATCCGTACGTCTTCGCCCCCAATGCTCCCGTGTGGCCGGCGCCGCCGGAGACGTCCCGCGTCCAGTATGTCACCTCCATCCATCGCCACAGCGATCTGTTTGAGACAGGTGGATTCCTGGATCGCGCAATCCGATTGGTGGCGGGTGATGAGGACTCTTCCCTGGTTCGGCCGTACGCCGTGGCCCTTCATCCGGATGGCGGTCTGCTCGTCACCGATCCCGGCGTCATGGTCGTGCATTTCTACGACACGGCACGGCGGCGCTATCGTGCAATCGGCCGCGACCTGGATGGCGGACTCACTTCGCCCGTCGGAGTCGCGGTGGCCAGCGATGGCAGCATCCTGGTCAGCGACTCCCGCCGGCGCACGATCGAGCGCTTCGACCGCAACGGCCGGCACTTGGGGCCATTCGCATCGGAAGAGATCTTCCAACGTCCCGGCGGTATCGCCGTGGACCAGCGGAGCGGGACAGTCTTCGCCGCGGACGTGCTGGCGCACACGATTCTGGTACTCTCGCCCGAAGGGACACTGCTGGGCACATTCGGCGATAACGGTGCGGAGCCGGGGCAGTTCAACTTTCCGACTCACATCGCGCTTGATCCGCAGGGCAATCTGCTCGTGGCCGACAGCATGAACTTTCGGATTCAGCACCTGACGCAAACCGGCGAGGTGATCGGCACCTTTGGTGAGGCGGGCAATGCGCGGGGTGATTTCGCCCGCCCAAAGGGCGTTGCCGCCATCGATCAGGATGTCTTTGTGGCTGTGGAGGGCTTGTACGATTCGCTGGTGTTCTTCGCGCCAACCGGTGAGTTGCTGCTGAACGTCGGCGAGGCGGGGCCCGAACCCGGGCAGTTCTGGCTCCCGGCTGGCCTCGCCATGGATCGATCGCGCAACCTGCTCTTCGTGGCAGACAGCTACAACAGCCGCGTGCAGGTCTTTCGCATGATGACGCCAAACGGCGGGGAGGCAACGCCATGAAGCATCAACTCCTGCCCGCTCTCATGCTGCTCCTTCTGTTCGCGACGATCTGCGCCACGGCGCGCGCGGACAGCATCGTCGATTCGCCGCACAACCTGTCCGTAAGCGGCCCCGGCATGGTGCGCGCCGTTTCGGAGGATCGCGTCTGCATCTTCTGTCACACGCCCCATGGCGCGCGCACAAACGCACCACTCTGGAACCGGCGCGATTCGGCCGCGTTCTATCAACCCTATGACAGCCCCACCATCACCGCAAAGCCCGGCCAACCAACCGGATCGTCGAAGCTCTGCCTGAGTTGCCACGACGGCACCGTTGCCATGGGTGATCTGGTGTCCGAAGGCTCGCCCATTGCGATGAGCGGCGGCGGCACCATGCCACCGGGGGGATCCCGTATCGGCACGGATCTGCGCGATGATCATCCCGTCTCGTTCAGTTACGCCGCGTCGCTGTCGCGTCCACGGGGCGAGTTGGCACCGCCGCATTCTTGGGATCCCGCCATCAAGCTCGACCCCCATGGCATGCTGCAATGCACCACCTGTCACGATCCCCACGACAACCAGTGGGACAAGTTCCTGGTCATGGACAACACAAACGCCGCCCTGTGCCGCGAATGCCATGTGATCGACCAGTTCGACAACTCTCCCCACGCGCTGTCCACCAAGACGTGGAACGGCGGCGGCAAGGATCCGTGGCCACACACTGACAACACCGACGTCGCATCCAATGCGTGCATGAATTGTCATCAGTCCCATCATGCTCCCAGTCAGGCGGAACTGCTGACTGCAGCGCGCGATGAGCAGCTTTGCCTGAACTGTCATGACGGCAGCGTCGCCGATGCGGGAGTCGGCGCTTCGTTCCGCAAGCCCTACCGCCATCCCATCGTTGAAACCTCCAGCGGTCACCGGCCGGGCGAGATGCTTTCCGGCACCGCGGGTCATGTCACCTGCGTCGATTGCCACAATCCGCACAAGACAGGAAACTCCCGGCGCGATGCCCCATTTGTCTTCGGACTCATGGAAGGAGTCTCCGGCGTGACCGAGGCGGGCACCATCATCGAAGAGGCGATGTTCGAATACGAAGTCTGCTTCAAGTGCCACGCCGAGGACAGCGGCAGCCGGTTCCAGTCCATCAACCGCCAGGTCGCCACCAACAACATCCGTCGTCAGTTCGCCGTTGGCAGCGCCTCCTCTCACCCTGTCGTCTCCGCGGAAACATCTTCGCGCGTTCCCAGCCTGATCTCGCCTTGGAGGGAAGACTCCATGATTCGCTGCAGCGATTGCCACGGCGATGATGCGCCGTCGGCCTCTGGCATGGGCAAATCCGGCGGTGTCCACGGCTCGCGGCACCGCTTCCTCCTGGTGAAGGAGTACCAGACCGGCGACAACATCTTCGAAAGCCCCAACGCCTACGCCTTGTGCTACGCCTGCCACAGCCGCTCAAGCATCCTGGGCGACCAGAGCTTCTCCGGCCACAGCAGACACATCGTCAACGAGCGGACCCCGTGTTCCGTGTGCCACACGGCCCACGGCGTCGACGGCATATCCGGCAACAGCATCAACAACGCGAGCCTGATCAATTTTGATCTCGGTGTTGTCCAGCCGCTTCCGTCGAGCATGGTTCTGGAGTACCGCAGCTTCGGCGATCAATCCGGCACCTGCACGCTACGCTGCCATGGCAAGGACCACGTGGACGCCGTCTATTGAACGTTCATCTATGCCATGCACCATTCTGGTCTTGATCGGCGCCTGCTGGTTTTGACAGATGGTCATTCACAATGGAGGCTGACCATGGAAAGAATCGAATGGGGCGGGTGGCCCAATTGCGTGCGTCTTACCTCGGGCGCTATTGACCTGATCGCCACAACTGATGTCGGGCCGCGTGTCCTGTTTCTCGGCGCGCGCGGGGGCCGAAATCTGATGGGAGTAAACGAAGAGCAACTCGGCCAGGTCGGCGGCGACACATGGCGCATCTATGGCGGTCATCGTCTGTGGCACGCGCCGGAGGCCATGCCGCGCTCCTATGCACCGGACAACTTTCCAGTCACCGCGGAGGCCATCGATGGCGGCGTGCGCTTGTCACAGGAAGCCGAGGCCCTGACCGGCATTCGCAAGGAGATCGAAATCACGACTGGCAAGAAGCCCGGCACCTTCCATCTGCGTCATCGCCTCATCAACACCGGCCAATGGGCTGTCGAATGCGCGCCTTTGGCGCTGACGGTCATGGCTCCCGGTAGCGAAGCCTTCCTGCCGCACGTTCCCTACGCGCCGCATCCCGACGCCCTGCTCCCCGCCGGGCCGCTGGTGCTGTGGCCCTACACCAACATGAGCGACTCGCGATTCACATGGGGCGAGCGCCTGATTCGTCTTCGCCATGATGCGTCTGCCACCGGTGCACTCAAGCTCGGGATGCGCAACGCCAACGGCTGGGCCGCGTGCCGCAATGGCGCGTGGTGGTTCATCAAGCAATACCCGTTCGATCCGAACGCGACCTATCCCGACTTTGGATCCAATGTGGAGATGTTCTCGAACCCCGCGATCCTCGAAGTCGAATCCCTCGGCCCACTAACCAAGCTCGAACCCGTCGGCGGCATGGTGGAACACGAGGAAGTGTGGACGGTGATTGAACACCAGTCAGGTCGCAAGACGGAGACGGATGAGGAGGTGCTGGCGGTGGTGAAAGGCGTGTTGCCATCTATTGCGGTCCAATAAGGTGGAGCACGCATCAAGCCATCCATCGTCAGTCCAAGCCTCCAACCCATTCCGGACGCAAACAATCCCAACTGAATGCCAATAAACAGAGTTCAATGCCGCCAACAAGAACAGCCGGTTTTTTGAGCGCCAACGGCGCGATCCATACCAGCCCCGGGCAACGCCCGGGGTGAATTGCCACCACCAATCCAGGGCTGAAGGCCCGCCCCATAAGACCATGTCACAATCACACGCCTTCATTCTCATTCATGTCATTTTCAGCACCAAGGAACGCGCTCCCTTCATCACTCCAGCGATATCGTCGCACCTCCCCGCGTATCTCGCCACAGTTTCACGAAACGCAGGGTGCGAGTGCTATCGCGCCGGA
>CAZVAQ010000077.1:10099-16785 GCA_964625145.1 uncultured Candidatus Sumerlaeota bacterium | reverse complement strand
CCGTCGCGAAGTAGACGTTCAGGCCCAAGAAGTCGATAGGTTGGCAGATCGTCTCCATTTCGCCGTCATCGATGCGTGGCGCATCGGCGCCCATGGCCTCAAGCTCGGCCTCGGGATACGATCCACGCATGGCCGGATCCATCAGCCAGGCATTGCGTTGATGCCACAAGGCCCGGGCTGCGTCCACATCCTGCGTGCTTTCCGTGAATGGCACCAGGTTGCAGGGGTTGTACACGATGCCGACGCGAAGAGCTTTCGAGCCGGCACCCGCGCGCAATGCCTGCACACCCATGCCGTGGGCCAGGAGCAGATTGTGGGCGATCTGGTTGTGGATTTGCCCGGATTCCCGCGCGCCGGGTGCATGGATACCATCCTTGTATCCCAGCACCCAAGAGCACCAAGGCTCGTTGAGCGTGTACCACATGGCGACGCGATCACCAAAGTGACGCGCCATCAATTCCGCATACTGTCCAAACGCCTCGACTGTATCGCGAACGCGCCAGCCGCCGCGATCCTCCAGCGCCTGCGGAAGATCCCAATGGTACAGCGTGGCCGACGGTGTGATGCCGCGGGAGAGCATGCCGTCAATCAGCCGGTCATAGAAGTCGATGCCCGCACCGTTGATGCGGCCGCGCCCTTCCGGGAAGATGCGCGGCCACGCGATCGAGAACCGATAGTTGCGAATGCCGAGCGCCGCCATCAGGTCCAGGTCTTCCTCGAACCGGTGATAGTGATCGCACGCGACATCGCCGTTGTCGCCGTTGCGGATTGCTCCGGGTCGGCGGCAGAACGTGTCCCAGATGGACGGGCCGCGTCCGTCTTCGCTCGCGGCGCCTTCGATCTGGTAGGACGCCGCAGCCGTTCCCCACAGGAAGTCCGGAGGGAACGAGTGATACGGCGCCAGTGATGCTTGGGGCTGTTCCAACCTCCTGGCTCCGGCGGCGGGAATGCCGCCGGAGTGCAGGGCTGAACTTGTAGTGAGAGTGGTGGTCATTGTGGGTTCCTGGAAAGGTTGCAGAAGCGGATCCGGTATTGCAGTCACTCTCGAACCTTACGGCAGCGCCGTGCCGTTGACGATGTGGTCGATGAGCAACTCGGCGTCTGCCTCGGTGACATCCAGATCACCGTTCACATCGCCATCGCCGGGGAGTGCCGCGCCGCCATTGAGGTAGTTGTACACGGCGGTCACGTCGGCGACGTTGATCACGCCATCGTCATTCGCGTCTCCGGGAGTGCTGGTGATCGGGAAGACAAAGCCAACGTTGTCCAAGGTGAGACGCGGCTTGAGCACTGCCGTCTGGGAGTTGGGCCCCGCGTCGGTGAAGACGGTGATGGAGCGCACCTTCGTCAAGTCCGTCGCAACAAAGCCCGTGACGCCGATGCCATCGGTGAACTCCTCGATGGGAATCATGTAGGTCTGGAACTCGGTGGTCAGGGGCGGATCAAAGGCCCAGTTGTCGTTCTGGTATTCAAGACCCGGGTCGCCGACGGAGTCCTCCAGGCGAACCATCCAGTTCAGGTTGTCGTCCGCGCCGATGCGCGCGTCCATGCGCACGTGCGTCGCGCTGGACACGTCCCGGCCGACGTTCACGGCCTCGTCCATGCGCACATAGAAGGCCACGAAGGAGTAGCCATCGCCTTCGTTGGTCAGGTCGCCATTGATCTCCCATGCGTAATCGCCCGGCGCGCGTTCCACAAAGGACGTCGGCGCGGGCCCGGTGAAGAACGGGTTGCCATAGCCCCAATCGGTTCCGATGACGCCGCCAGTGGGGCCGACGTTGGATTGGCTGTTGAAGTTGACAAGGAAGTTGGTGATCGGCGGGATCGGCTCGGTGCCGCTACCGGTCACGATGACGTCGTCCACCGTGAAGTCCACCTCGATGACCTCCGGAGCAAACGGCAGGTTGACCGCCCCAAAGGTGATGTTCTTGGCGATGGAGAGGTCAGCCGGCTGTCCACCGCCTTGGAAGAAGGACAGGGGAACCGTGATATCCTGGTACTCGGTTGTCAGCGGCGGGATCACAAAGGCGGTGTTGTTGTACTCCTCACCACCATCCGCATCTTCGATGCGCACGACGAACTCATTGTGCGCGCTCTCCGTGTTGGCCTTGATCTTGAACTTCAGGTCGGACGCCTGCAGCATGTTCAGCGTGCCGGCCTGTCCGGGGGTCAGCTCGATCGTGATGCCGTAGTAGGTGTAGACGGCGCCGGCGGGGATGTCGTTCGAGATCGCCAGGGCATCGTCCCCTTCGCCTTCGTTGACGAGGGCGAGCGTGAAGGGAAAGTCGCCGGTCAGCGGATCGGCATACTCGGCACCCGCGTAGGCAAACGTGTCGCCACCGCCGGAATTGACGATCGTGCCATTGTAGTCTGCAACAAAGAGATTGCCGGTCGGCTCGGTCACGAGCGGAGGACCGTCCACGCGGACATCGTCGACGCTGAAGTCGACTTCAATGACCTCCGGTGCTCCGGGCAGGTTTATCGCGCCGAAGGTGATGTTCTTCGCGATGGTGAGATCAGCCGGCTGGCCGCCCTCCTGGAAGTACGTCAGCGGGATGCTGATCTCCTGGTACTCCGTCGACAGGGGGGGAATTGTATATGAGGTGTTGTTGAACTCCTCGCCGCCGTCCGCATCCTCGATGCGCACGACGAATTCGTTGTGCGCCGTCTCCGTGTTGGCCTTGATCTTGAAGCTCAGGTTCGAGGCCTGGAGAAGGTTCAAGGTGTCCACTTGCTCTGGTGACAGCTCGACCGTGATGCCGTAGTACGTGTAGACGGCACCGGCGGGGATGTCATTCGAGATCGCGAGGGCATCATCGCCTTCGCCTTCGTTGACCAAGGCCAGCGTGAAGGGATGGATCCCATCCAACGGATCGGCATACTCCGCGCCCGCAAACGCATAGGTCACACCGCCACCGGAATTGACGATCGTGCCATTGTAGTCCGACAGGAAGAGCGCATCGGTCGGCAGCGGCGGGCCGTCAACGGTGACGTCGTCCACGGTGAAGTTCACTTCGACGTCGGCCGGAGCGCCGGGCAGGTTCACGGCGCCGAAGGTAATGTTGCGGGCGATGGTGAGGTCGGCGGGCTGGCCACCCTCCTGGAAGAACGTCAGCGGCACCGTGATTTCCTGGTACTCCGTCGTCAGGGCGGGAATCTCGTAGGCGGTGTTGTTGTATTCCATTGCGCCATTGGAATCCTCGACGCGCACGACGAACGTGTTGTGCGCCGTCGGCGTGTTCGCCTTGATCTTGAAGCTGAGCTGCGAGTTCTGCGTGAAATCCACCGTCCCCGCCTGTTCCGGCGTCAGCTCGATGGTGATCCCGTAGTAGGTGTAGATACTGCCGGCCGGAAAGGAGTTGGAGACGGACAGGGCATCGTCGCCTTCGCCTTCGTTGACCAAGGCCAGCGTGAATTGATGGATGCCATCCAACGGATCGGCGTAATCCGCGCCCGCAAAGGCATAGGTGGTGCCACCGCCGGAGTTGGTGATCGTGCCATTGTAGTTGGACACGAAGTCTGCCGGGGCCGCGGAGGTCAGCAGGAGCAATGACGCGCCCATGCCGAGTCTTGCAAGCAAGGTCGAAGCATTCATGGATTTCGTCTCCTGACGAGGTTGGTGAAGCACGGGCGCTTACGTTGGGCCCGCTGGGTCTACGAGGGGGGGAGAGGGTTAGCGCGAGGCCATGCTGGCCTCGTCGCCGAGTGAGGAGCGCATGATATCGCCCGTGGAAATCGTGCCATTGCTGGCATCGTAGTAGGGCCAACGTCCCAGTGCGGCGCCAAAGCCGGGCAGTGCGTTGCCCTCGCTGTCCTGGCGCGTGTTCAGGTTCTGCTTCTTGTCCGGCCCCGACGAGTACAGGATCCACGAGTCGGGTTTGCCCATGTTCATGAAGATGGAATTGCCGGTGTTCTCGCTGAACTGGATGACTTCCTGCAGCGTCGATCCGCCAACGACAGCGCGCATGAAGACCGTGCGCCGGTAGTCGAAGTATTTGCGCGTGTCGCCCGGATTGGTGGAGACGACGGAATCGCCCCCCCATGGGTCGGTGGGGAACGTGCTGATGTAGGCGATGGGCGTGGTCAGCGAAGCCAGGATGATGTTCTTGTAGCCAGTGGGCTCGATGCCACCGGTGGGACCTCCCGGCCGGAATGGCCATTCGACGGGACTCAGTGGCAGGTGGTTGCTGTCCACCACGTAGGATTCGATGCCCACGGCGATGGTGCGCATGTCGGCGCGGGCGCGGCTGACCTTGCTGCGGGTCTGCGCCTCCAAGAAGTTCGGCACCGCGATGGCCGCCAGAATGGCGATGATCGCCACGACAATGAGCAGCTCGATAAGGGTGAAGGCACGCGGCCGCAGCGGCTGTCTCGTCATGGAAGCACTAGGGCGAGGATGGGATATCATGGGGGGTGTACCGTTCCTGATGGGAGGTCGGGGCTGGCGGCTTGGACTGTGCGGAGTGCGCCCTGTGCCGCGTGATGCGTTATCGCTAACCTTTAGGCGGGGTTAAGACCACACCCCGCGAAAGTCAAATGAAAAACGCTTGCTACGGCGAAAAAAATCTGCCCATCCTTTCCAAGATAAACAGAAATCCCGTTTTTGCGTTACAGTTAACACGACCCGACTGGAACCGTCACCAGCATGGCGCCTCCCCCCCAAAGTCCCCCAGCACCAACGGGATGCGACTCCGGATCGCTGAATTCCGGCACCCGCTGGAATCGCCTCTTCCGTGTCCGGAGGGCCATTGCCGCTGGACTCCGCGCCGCCGTGCTTTCCCTCCCCTTTCTGCTCGTTTCCTGCACCGGCGGCGACGAGTACACCCGCGACGGCCGAATCATCATCGATTACTGGGAGAAGTGGCAGGGCTTTGAGCGGGACGCCATGGCCGCAGTCGTGGACAAGTACAACGCATCCCAGGACAAGGTCTTCGTCCGCTACGTTTCTCAAAGTCAGATCGACCGCAAGCTGCTACTGGCCACGGCCGGTGGGAATCCCCCCGACGTCGCGGGCTTCTGGTCCCACACGATCATGGCCTATGCCGAGAAGGGCGCGTTGATGCCGCTCGATCGCCTGATGGAGCGCGACGGCATTCGCCACGAGGACTACCTGCCCGCCGTCATCGATGGTTGCGAATATCGCGGTGTGACTTGGGGACTCCCCAGCACGCCGGCAACCATCGCGCTGCATTACAACAAGAAGTTGTTCCGCGAGGCCGGACTGGATCCCGAGCGTCCGCCGCGCACGCTTCAGGAACTGGAGGAGTACGCTCGCAAGCTGACCAAGCGCGACGCCTCGGGCAAGATTGTCCAGCTCGGCTTCTCCCCCTCCGACCCCGGTTGGTGGAGTCCCATGTGGGGCTACTTCTTCGGGGCCGACCTGGTTGATGAGGACGCACGCCACATCATGCTCAACTCACCGGAAGGGTTGGAAGCCTACACGTGGCTCGCTCGATTCATGGAGGAGTACGGACGCGCGGACGTCCGCCAGTTCGAGGCCGCCGCGGGCCAGTTCGCGTCCGCCGACAACACATTCATGAGCGGCCGGTTGGCCATGCAGATCCAGGGCGTTTGGATGAGCAGCTTCATCGACCAGTTCGCACCGGACCTGGAGTGGGGCGTCGCGCCGTTCCCGGTCCCCTTTGATAGCGAACACGGCATGACCATCATCGAATGCGACATGCTGGTCATTCCCAAGGGAGCCAGCCACGTGGAGGAGGCATGGGACTTCATCAAGTTCACCCAGCGTCCGGAGAACATGGAGTTGCTGTGCCTGGGCCAGCGCAAGTTCTCGCCATTGGTCACAGTGAACGAGGAGTTCCACGAGAAGCATCCCAACCCGTACATCCGCGTGTTTCGCGAGCTGGCCGAATCGCCCGACGCCCGCGCCGTCCCCAAGATGCCCGTCTGGGATGAGTATCGCAGCGAGCTCGGGATGACTTTCGAGGAGGTCTGGATTCGCGGCACGGCGCCGGCAGTGGCCCTGCAACGATTGGAGCAACGCATCCAGTCGCGATTGGATCGCGCGAACGCCGCATGGGATCGCGTGGCCGAGGCACGGCAGAGGGAGTGGGCGGAACAATGACGCGCAAGCAACGACGCAAGCTCCTGCTCGGGCTGTTCTTCACGTCGCCGTGGATCATCGGCCTGACCATGTTCACGCTCGTGCCGGCGGCCTTCTCGCTCTACTTCAGCTTCTGCGACTACTCGGTGCTCAACCCTCCCGTCTTCATCGGCGCGGCGAACTACACCACCCTGGCCACCGACAGCCTCTTCTGGCATTCGCTGTGGAACACTCTCTACTTCGCCGTGATCTTCCTCCCGTTGTCCACCGCGCTGGGCATCGGCCTGGCCATGATGCTCAACGCGGCCGTGCGGGGCCAGGCGCTGTTTCGCGCGCTGATCTTCATGCCGTCACTGGTGCCGTTGGTCGCCCTGGCAATCCTGTGGCGATGGATCCTCAATGGCGAGTACGGCATCCTGAACTGGGGATTGGAGGCCGTCGGGTTGCCGCGAGTCGACTGGATGGGCAACCCCGGCACGGCGAAGCTGGGCCTGGTGATCGCTTCGCTGTGGGGCATCGGCAACACGGCGGTCATCTATCTCGCAGGATTGCAGGAGGTGCCCCGCTCGCTCTACGAGGCCGCCCGCGTCGACGGCGCCAATAAGTGGCAGCAGTTCCAGAA
>CAZVAQ010000077.1:0-10089 GCA_964625145.1 uncultured Candidatus Sumerlaeota bacterium | reverse complement strand
CCATCCCAATGCTCTCGCCGGTCATCTACTTCAACGTCTTGATGGGCGTCATCGGTGTCATGCAAGTCTTCGCCCTTCCCTATGTCATGACCGACGGCGCCGGCACGCCGCTGCGCTCCACCTACTTCTACACGATGTACCTGTTCGACCAGGCATTCGCGTTCCTGAACATGGGCTATGCCTGCGCCATGGCATGGGTGCTGTTCCTGATGATCCTCGCACTGACCCTGCTGGCCAATTACTTCCTCCGCAGCCGCATCGTGTATGGATCCAACTGACATGAAGCCATCAACTCTGCGCCCCGGCGCACTACTGAACATTCTCCTGATCCTGCTGGTGGTGGTGCTCTTCAGCTTCCCCTTCTTCTGGATGTTGAGCACCTCCCTCAAGGACCTGAACGAGGCCACACGCACCCCGCCGACGATGCTCCCCACCGTCTGGCATTGGGGCAACTTCGCGGAGGCCACCACGACCATTCCCTTCTGGCGCCAGGCGTTCAACACTCTCGTCCTGTGCATTCTCAATGTCATCGGGACCACGGCCAGTTGCGCCTTTGTGGCATACGGTTTCTCGCGCATTGATTGGCCCGGCCGCGACTGGTTCTTCTGGGTCACTCTCTCCACGATGATGATCCCCGGCGCGGTGTTGATGGTGCCCTTGTACGGCCTGTTCCGTGAACTGGGTTGGGTCGGTACGAACCTGCCACTGTGGGTGCCGGCGTTCTTCGCCTCGGCCTACAACATTTTCCTGCTGCGGCAATTCTTCCTGACGATCCCCCGCGATCTGGGGGAAGCCGCCGAGATCGACGGATGCGGCGAGTTGCGCATCTTCGCACAGATCGTCCTCCCACTTATGCGCCCGGCCCTCATCGTCGTCGCCCTATTCTCGTTCATGTACGTGTGGAACGACTTCATGGGCCCGCTGATCTACCTGACCGACGAGCGCCTGTTCACCCTCGCCCTCGGCCTTCAAGCCTTCCAGAGCCGCCTCGGTGGAACCGAGGTGCACCTGCTGATGGCCGCGGGTACGTTGGTGATCCTGCCTGTGTTGGTGTTGTTTCTGTTCGCCCAGCGGTACTTCATCGAAGGCATTGCCATGAGCGGCCTGAAAAGCTGACCCATGAAATCCACAAAGGTGGTGGGAACCATGAAGAAGCGCATGATCGGCACCTTCGCTGCACTGCTCCTGATGGCTGGTTGCGCCATGGCCGATGGCGGCGGGTATCGCATCGTCCAGGACGCGGACGGAAAGTCTTGGTTCGAGGGCGAAGAAGGCGGCCGGTTCCTCTCGATGGGGATCAACAACGTCACCAGCCACCCCTATCAACCGCGCCCGGGCAGCGACTACTACGCGCCCATCGACAAGCATTTTGGCGGCGACCGCTCCGCATGGCTGGCCGATGTGCGGTCCACTCTCCGCGATGCCGGCATGAACACCATTGGTGCGTGGTCCAACCCCGACATCAACGATGGTTCGCTCTTCTCCATGCCGATGCTGTACATTGGCGGAGCCGCTCCCGACCGGTGCTTTGAACCACTGCGGCCGGGCTTCGAGGAGAAAGTCCGCGAGAATGTCCGCCGCGTGTATGCCGAGCACACCGCGCCGGAAAAGATCGTCGGCTTCTTCCTCGACAACGAGATGTCCTGGTATGGCAAATCCCCCTGGGACGTCATACCGAATTACACGCTGCTGGAAGCCGCCTTCCTGCTGGAGGCAAACGATCCCGCTCGCGCGGCCGCATTGGACTTCCTGCACAGACGCCACGCAAACGCCACCATCTTTGCCGCGGCGTGGGACCTGCCCATCACAAGCTGGGAGGAAGTGACCTTCGACGTCCTGCAGCAGGGCACCAACGACGCGGCGGCAAAGGACCGCGAGGATTTCACCGCCATGGTGGCCGAGCAGTTCTACTCCGTCGGTGCGCGCATCGTTCGCGAGGAAGCGCCCGGCAAGCTCGTCCTCGGGTCGCGATTCGCCGGCATTGCCCCGAAAGTCGTTATCGAAGCCTGCGGGCGTCATTGCGACGTGGTATCGGTCAACGCCTACCGCTCTTCACCGCGCCCCGATGGAGTGCAACTCGCCAGGTACTACGTCATGGGCGGCAAGCCGCTGATGATCACCGAGTATTCCTGGCGCGGGCGCGAGAACACGAGCGGCAATCCCAACACCGGCGGCGCCGGATCCGTGGTTCCCACACAGCAGGATCGCGCCAACAATTACGAGACCTTTGTCACCGAACTGATGGCATACCCGATGGTGCTGGGAGCGCATTGGTTTGAATTTGCCGACCAATCCCCCCAGGGACGCTTTGACGGCGAGAACTCCAACTATGGCGTCGTCGACATTGAGAACCGCCGGTACGACGTGCTGATCGAGGCCATGGCCCGTGCCAACGCGCGCGTGAAGGACATTCACCGCGAATCAACCATGACGCCTCCGACTGAAATCCCCCTGCCGCCGCCCGTGAAATACGAACCAGGTCAACATCCCGACCGTCCACCGGTTCTGGAACTCCTCGCAGGCGAGCCCATTGCGTCGCCGGAGTTGTGGATGGCTCAGGACGCGCGCATGGAGATCGCTGACCGGGCGGAGGGCACACTCACGTTCAATTATCACACGGGCAACCAATGGGGTTGCGGCACCAGCCTCTTTGGTCCTCGCCATCTGGCCCGCACCCCGGGACCGGCGAACACCACTGACCTGGACGGCTACACGACACTCGTGTTGGAAGCGACCGTGCCGAAGGGCGTGAAGTTCGAAGTCATCCTGGACGAAGCCGGTGCCGCCGATGGCGACACAAGCGCCGGCGACGACGGCGAATCGTTCATCTATCCGCCTTCAGTCGGCACCGGCGATCGCACGACATACCGATTCGAGATCGCCGACGCATTGGCGCGGGAGAGCTGGGGGAACCAGCAAGGCGCACGGCGCATCGAGATGCAGGCCATGAAGGCGGTGGCACTCTACTTCCCCGGCTCACAAGGCAACGGACGCCTGGTCTTGCATAGCGTCCGGCTGGAGCGATGAGGCTCACCCAGCGGGGATTACCGCGTCGCGAAGACTCTTCATCGCGCAATCCAACAGCAATTCCACGAACGGAGTGTCGACGCATGTCACCGTTGGCGACACGGCACGCGGCAGCCGTTTGCAGAGCCACGGACCTATGACATCACCCGCGGCGGCGTGACGGCCGCTGAACACGATGCGATCCAATCCCCCCATCGTGGCAATGGCCATGCCGGCGGTCATCTGCAGCCGGTAAAGCATCATGTCGCGGGCCAAACGAGTGGCTTCATCATGTGACGCGAACAGCTCAGTCAAGTCGATCGGTCGCCCAACCAGTCCCAACATGCCGCTCTCTTGCGTCAACGCTTCGGCGATTTGCTCGGGGCTCCAGTGATGCTCCTGCGCCAGGATCAACACCATCCCCGGATCGATCTCGCCACATGTTGTCTGGCCAGGCAGTCCCTCCACCGGCGTCGCACCACTCGTCACCATGACCGGCCGCGTGCCGACGATGGCCGCGGCCTCCGGACAAGGCTCCAGACAGATGGAAAGCGTCCGGACCTTCGAGTCGACATCGATCTCCTGCACCGCCGCGGCATGGAACAAACCGTGAAAGCCAGTGCGTTCCATGCCACGGCGTCGCCCTTCCTCCGGCTCGATGGCGTAGTACCGCTCGCACGGCGGCAACGGCGCGAAGAATCCCGAGCCGTGCGCAAACACAGACGGCACATTCGGGAAGTTGATGGCAAAGGCGCGAAGTGCCTCCGCGATGGCGGGCAACGTCGTCGGTGCGCGTGGTGCCAGTTCCTCGACGCGATGCAGTACGCCCTCATGAACCAGTAGCGGCCCCTCCACATCCGTGCCGCCAAAGGGGCCATGGAACACGCCCAGCGCCAGACGCTGCGTTCTGTCGGCCAACCCGCGCATGGCGTCGACGACCTCGCCCGGCGATTCCAGAACCCCACAATCGTGCACGCGCGTTGGCTTTCCGTCACCGCCATCCGCCGGCACTTCCCACACCTCCACGCTGCTGCGACCGAGTGTGGGCATGCAAACCAGAATTCGCTGCATCATGACGCTGCTCCCGTCGTGGGGTTTCCGAGTCATGCCGCCTGCACCGCCAGGGCATAGGCCTGGCGCGCGATGGATAGCTCCTCGTTGGTCTTGAGTGCAATCAGGCGCACGGCACTGTCCGCCGCCGCAAAGTCCACCGGCAGTGAATCGCCAACGCCGATGTCGTTCAGCTCCTCATCGACACGAATGCCGAATGCCTCCATGCCGCGACAAACTGCGCCGCGCACATGGGGCACCATCTCGCCGATTGTGTCGGTGAATAGAATCGCGTCGGCGCGCCCAACCACGGTGAGGTAGGCGCCCAGGTACTTGCGCAACCGCCACAGGTAGATCTCCAGCGCCAACCGCGCGCGTTCGCCCTGTTCACCGTCCGTGTTTGCGCGCTTGATCGCATCGCGAATGTCTGAAGACACGCCCGACACTCCCAACACACCGGCCTTCTTGTTCAGGTAATCCTCCACGGCCGATGCATCCCCACAGCGAATCGCGACCAATGACAACACCACTGCCGAATCCATGTCGCCGCTTCGGGTGCTCATGACCAGGCCCTGCAATGGCGAATAGCCCATCGTGTTGTCGACGGACTTGCCGTTGACGATGGCGCACAGGCTGGCGCCGCCGCTCCCCAGATGGCAACTGACGGCGTTGAAAGCGCCCATCGGCTTGCCAAGCAGTTTCGCTGCCTCCTGCGCGACGAACTGGTGGCTTGTTCCGTGGAAGCCGTACTTCCTGAGGCCCATCCCCTCGCGCATGTATCTGGGCAACGCATAGTTGGCTGCATGCGGCGGGATGGTCGAATGATACGCCGTGTCGAAGACGAGGAACTGCCGCAGGTCGGGAAACGTCTCGTGGCATGCGCGCACGACACGAATCGCCGGAGGATTGTGGATCGGCGCCAGACCCGCCACCGCGTCCAGGTCATCCAGGGCCTTCTCGTCAACCTCCGCCGCGGGCGCGGTGAAGCGCTGCCCGCCGTGCACCATGCGATGACCCAGCGCTTCCGGCGACATGCCGTCCAGCGTGTCCAGGAGCTGCATCACCTCGTGCAGCGCCGCCTCCTGCGTCGGCATGTCCACCGTGTGGATGTGCTCGGCACCGTCCACGCGATACACGATGCGCGAAGGTTCTGCCGTCTTGGTGCCGACCCTTTGCGCCTCTCCGGCCAGGCGTTCGGTCTCGCCCGGCATTTCGTACAACCGGAACTTCAGGGATGAACTCCCGCAATTGAAGACCAGGACTTTCACTATCGGCCTCCTCAGTCGAATGTGGCCGTGCGTGTTCCTGCAGGCGTGTTGTCAGATCTCGTCCACGCTCCAACCAAAGACCGGTACACCAATCAATCCGTGAACAATCGCCGCGGTGCCGTAGGCCGCCTCGACCATCATGCTCGTGTCGACAAACTCGTTGGGCTGGTGGGCCTGCTCTTCGTCTCCCGGGCCGTAGCCAAACACGGGCAGTTCAAATTCGCGCGTGATCATGCCACCGGCGGTCCCCATGCCCAGGCGGCTCAGGTGCCACTTGCCGGGGCGCACCATGCAGCCCGCCGCCGCCAGGCACTGCCGCGAGCGCTCGAACGCGCGGTCGAATGGATCGCTCTGCCATGCATCGGCGACGCGCTGCACACTGACCTGCCGGCCGGTGTAAAGCGTCTGCGGAATCTCCGTCACGCCAACGTTGATCACGAGCCTGCCATCCTGCGGCGCCACCAATTGCGCGTGGCGATGGAGCTGCCCGCGCACATGTTCCAACTGTCTCGGTGCGCCGAGGCGACGATGCACGATCAGCCGCGCCTGGTGCCCATCATCATCAGTGAGGTAGGCCGGAGCATGCACCTGCATCTCCTGATGCGGAGCATGCTGCGTCGCGTGGCTTTCCTCCTGCAGCAACACATCATATATGGCGCGCGCGGCGGTCTCCACGGCGTCGCGCTTGTCACCCTCGACCAGCAGCTCCAATTCCACCCAACCGTCATGGCCGTAGTACATCCCCAGGCTGGTCGGCTCACCCAGGATCACCGCCTGTGGATGCAGGTCCATCCCCGGCAGCGTCTTGCCCAGCAATCCCCGCGTGCCGACGCTGGCGCCGTTCTCCTCCGCCACTGTTGCGGCCACGACCAGGTTCCCGCGCAACGGAAGCAAACTGCGGCGCAGGATTGCGCCGGCCGCCACCTGTGCAGCGATCCCGCCCTTGCAGTCCGCAGCCCCCAGGCCGATCAACTTGCCATCGCGAATCACCGCACCGTAAGGATCATCGGTCCATTTGCCCAAACAATCCTCGCGCACGGTGTCCATGTGCGAATTCAGGACTATCGTCGGGTCGCCCTCGCGGCCGTAAAGAATGCCGACCACGTTTCCAAACTCGTCGCGGAACACTTCGTTGTAACCGTGCTCCTTCATTTTCGCCTCGATCAGGGCCGCAACGCGCTCCTCGCCGAGACTGGGGCTGGGAGTGCGGACAAGGCTCTGGGCGAAGCGGATGGTGTCATCAGCAAGTCCATTGGCGGAGCGGCGAAGCAGGGAATACATGGTGGGAAACTCCTGGTGACTTGCGCCGGGGCGCACCACTCCCTATTGCCAGAAACGGGCACAGTTGTCAGGAGTCGCGCAAAGCCAGTCCCGGCAACAGTCTGCGTGATCGAGGTTGACTTTTCCTGCCCCGCATGCTTTTCATTTTGAAAAGCCTTTCTTTCACAATGAAGGATTCCCTCATGCGCGCCCAGGACCTCAACCTCGATGAGCTGTTCACCTTCGCCGATGGCGAAATCTCCCTGCACGGCCGCCGGTTGGTCCTGCATTCCTGCCATGCCTTTGCCCATCTCCGCGGTGACATGGTGCGCGCGGTCGGCATGGAGCAAACCCGCCGTCTTCTCACGCGCTTCGGATACTATTGGGGCCACGCCGACGCCGCCGCCATGAAGCGCGTGTACCGGTGGGACAACCCGCAGGAGTGGCTCATGGCCGGGCCGCGACTGCACGCACTGGCCGGTGTCGTGCGCCCGCACGTGCGCTCCGTGATCTGGGAGCCGCAGCACAATCGCATAGAGCTCTCCGTCACATGGCGCGGATCGGCGGAGGCGGACGAACACCTTCTCGAGCTCGGCCCCAGCGATGAACCCGCATGCTGGATGCTCACCGCCTACGCGTCCGGCTATGTGTCGCTGTGCGCGGGCATGCCGGTCTACTTCATCGAGGAGCAATGCCGTTGCCAACCCGATTGCCGCGTGTGCCGCGCCACGGGTCGCGACGAGAAATCATGGGGCGATGCCATCAAGCCGCATCTCCCCTATTACCAAGCAGAGGACATCGTCGGCAAGATCCAGGATCTGACCGAGAAGTTGAAGCACCAGCAGGAGGAACTTGGCCGCCAACGCAAGCGCCTCGAGCGCCTGCGCTCGCCCAACGCTCCCGGCCGCCCGTTGATCGAGACGCAGAACCCGGCGTTCCAACGCGTGTTGGAGGTCGCAGACCGCGTCGCGCCCTACGACACCGCGGTGCTCATCACCGGCGAGAGCGGCACGGGAAAGGAAGTCCTGGCGCGGCACATCCATCGCCAATCGCGGCGTGCGTCGGCGCCGTTCCTGGCCATCAACTGCGGCTCGCTTCCGGAGACCCTGCTGGAAAGCGAACTGTTCGGCCATCGCGCGGGCGCGTTCACCGGTGCCGTGCACGACCGCATCGGATTGTTTCAGGAGGCATCCGGCGGTACGCTGCTGCTCGACGAGGTCGGCGAGATGCCGCCCGCCATGCAGGTGAAGCTGCTGCGCGCACTGCAGGAACGCGAGATCACTCCCGTCGGCGACAACAAGCCGCGCAAGATCGACATTCGCGTGCTGGCCGCCACCAACCGGCACCTGTCACAGGACGTGCGCACCGGCAAGTTTCGCGATGACTTGTACTACCGTCTCGCCGTGGTGGAGCTCGAACTGCCGCCGCTGCGCGATCGGCAGGAGGACCTGCTCTCGCTCGCGCGTGTCCTGCTCGCCAACATCGCCCACCGCCACGGCATCAAGAACGCGCGCATCGATCCCAAGTGCCACGACGTGCTGTTTGCGTATCCGTGGCCCGGCAACATCCGCGAGTTGGCGAACACGCTTGAACGCGCGCTCCTCATGACGCGCTCCGGCACGATTCACCCCGATCATCTGCCGCCGCATCTCCTCGATCCCGCCAACATCCATGCTTCCGTCACCCGCACCAATTGCCCGCTGGCCGACATCGAACGCGAACACATCCTGTCGGTGCTATCCACAACCAACCACAACCGCCGCGAAGCCGCCCGCATCCTCGGCATCAGCGAAACAACCCTCTGGCGGCGGTTGAAAAAGTACGGAGTGGAGTGAAGCTGCCTCGCACGTTTGTACCAAGCCTGGACTGTTCCCAAGCTCACTCGCATCCACACCAGCCCGTCAGGGCCACAGTTGAATAGCCCCGGGTGCAGCGAAGCGGAACCCGGGGTTTGCGCAGAACAATCCCAAGCCCCATCGGGGCGACACAATACACTCCGCCTCTACCGTCACGCGTCATCCAACCGGACACACCGCGACACCTTGTCCTTCAACAGCGCCACCAACTCCGGCTGCATGTAGTCGTACCGATCCGGAATACCAAGACACACGAGGCGCTTGTCCTTCAGCAAATCCCGATACTTCGCCGCGACCTTTGCCTTGTGCGAATTCTCCATGACGAAAATGACATCCGCCCACTCGATGAGATCGCCTGACAACGGCGTCTGCGCATCCGCATTCGTCCCCGCGCTAAGCGCCTCCACCCCCGGGTATTCGGAAAACACCGCCTCGGCGGTGAGGCTGCGCAGGCGATTCTCGGTGCAGATGAAGAGGAGGTGCATGGCTTACATGAGGTACAATCGTTTAAACATCCCCGCCCCAGCGGTCATGTTGATTCCATTGCAGGATCGCTCAAGCATTTTCACGGTGCCCCGGCACAGAATCTCCGCACACTCGATCCCGACAGGGATCGGGGAGTGGTTCACCACACGCTCACCAAGAATTGAAATGGCCTGATCTTTCGTTATCCCCGCATTCGTCCCCGCGCTCAGCGCCTCCACCCCCGGATATTCGGAGAACACCGCCTCGGCGGTGAGGCTGCGCAGGCGGTTCTCGGTGCAGATGAAGAGGAGGTGCATGGAGACTTCCCGGTTGGCAGAGTTTTCTCACACAATTGTCGGCCGTCTGTAAGCCGGCTACGCCTCGACTATTTCTCCAACGAGGAGTCATTACTCAGATCCGGCCCGTCAGCCCCATGTGTTTGAACTCCTTCCCCAGAAGCCCTTTTTACGATGGCTACCGGGATGTAGTCCACCAAGGCCCAGATGAGCGCCAAGACCCATCCCCAAATAAGGAATCCGGTGAAAACATTAAGGACGGTGATTGCGTGGCGATGTGGATGCATTCGCTTGTGGGCAACGAATGTCGGCACGAAGTATAGCACCAATAGGAACACGAGGCCAATGCACCCGAATATCTGGGTGGTCAGGCTGAGGCTCGTGATCATGGCCCACTCTGCGGCCTCTTTTCGTTTCTTCTCTTGTTCCAAGGCCTCGAGATTTCTCTGTGCCTCATCCTCCCTCTCGACATTTTGAAGGAGAAGGTCGACAGCGGAAAACCCACGGGTCGTCACACTTACACGTCCGAGAGCCTCACGAGCCTCTGATGCTCTCCCATCTTCGGCAAGATTCCGCGCCACATGGAGCCAACTTTGGTCATAGGATTCCTGCTCCACGTCGTCCCATGAATCAATTTCAATGGTCTCTGACCCTGTGTAGAGGTACTGTTTGCTACCTTCACTCCGCAGCACTCCGTGATGAACCGTCCCATCCCGCTTTCGGAGAACGTCTCCGTGGACGAGCAGTGGCAGGATCGCGATGAGCAACGCCATCCAGAAACTTCGAGGCATAGCCGAACCATCCATCATGAGTGATTAGTCCACGATTGACGCTCGAAGCATGGGGGAACGCAACAGCAATGCTCTCCCCTCCCCCCCACCACCCTTG
>CAZVAQ010000076.1:0-16801 GCA_964625145.1 uncultured Candidatus Sumerlaeota bacterium | reverse complement strand
GCTCTTTCATGAAACCGGAGCCGCTGAGGTCTCCGCACCCCGCAGCATCACTCGGACAGGATCAGGTACAAGATGGCCAGGCAGGTGATCCGCATCAATCTCCGTTCTTTTGACCACCGGCTGCTGGATTCCTCGGTGACTTCCATCGTGGATACGGCGCGCCAGACGGGCGCGAAGGTCGCTGGCCCCATCCCTCTGCCGACGCGTCGTCGGACGTTCACGGTGCTGCGTTCGCCGCACGTGGACAAGAAGTCGCGCGAGCAGTTCGAGATGCGTCAGCACAAGCGTCTTGTGGACCTTGTGGAGCCTTCGCAGAAGACTCTGGATGAACTGCAGAACCTTGAGCTGCCGGCTGGCGTGCACGTTGAGATCAAGCTGACCTGACCCGGCGCGGGGCGATGACGCCACCCGTCGAGAGGAATCCCCAACTATGTCCCTCGGATTGCTAGGCAAAAAGGTCGGAATGACCCAGATTTTTGACGAGTCCGGTGCGCTTGTGCCTGTGACGTTGATCCAGGCCGGCCCGTGCGTCGTCGTAAGCAAGCGCTCGAAGGAGGTCGACGGCTACGAGGCCGTTCAGATCGGCTTCGATGAGATTGCCGAGCGCTTGGTGAACAAGCCCCGCCTGGGGCATTTCCGGAAGGCGGGTGTGGTCCCGCAGCGTTTCCTGCGGGAATTCCGCGGGCCGGAGAGCCAGGAGCTGGAAGTGGGGCAATCGCTGACGGTGGACATGTTCCAGCCGGGCGAGCGCATTGATGTCGTCGGCACCTCGAAGGGCCGCGGCTTCACGAGCGTGCGCAAGCGTTGGGGCTCCAAGCCCGGGCGCGCCAGCCACGGCTCGATGTATTTCAACCGCCCCGGTTCCGGTGGTGCGAGCTCGTATCCTTCGCGCACCTTTCCCGGGAAGAAGAACTCGGGTCATCACGGCAACACGCGTGAGACGACGTTGAACCTGGTGATTGTGAAGTGCGATCCGGAGCGTAACCTGATCGCGGTGCGGGGCTCGGTCCCGGGCGCGAACAATGGCTTCGTGCTGCTGCGCAAGCGTGCGGTGGCGAAGAAGAAGGCTGTGAAGTAACAGGTACCCCCGACCGCCGCAGGCCCAGTGACTGACACAAGGACGTACGATGCCTACCATCGAACTCAAGAACACCAACGGCGACACGGTTGAGCAACTCAAGCTCGACGACGCCGTGTTTGCGGCCCCGCAGAACGCGGTGGTGACGCGCGAGGTTGTGAACGCGTTCCTGGCCAACCAGCGCCAGGGCACGCACAAGACCAAGACCCGCGGCGAAGTCAGCGGCGGCGGCAGGAAGCCTTGGAAGCAGAAGGGCACGGGCCGCGCACGGCAGGGTTCCACGCGTGCTCCGCAGTGGCGGGGCGGCGCGATCATCTTCGGGCCGGTGCCGCGCGATTATCGCGAGAAGGTGAACAAGAAGAAGCGCCGCGCGGCTTTCCGCACGGTGCTGTCCTCCCGGGTGGAGACCGGCCAGTTGATCGTGGTGGACGCGCTGGACTTTGCCAGCGAGCCGAAGACGAGCCGCTTTGTGGCGACGCTCGACAAGCTGGGCGCGGAGGGCCGCGTGCTGGTGGTGGTGAGCCAGGTGGACGAGGCGCTGTTGCGCGTGGCGCGCAACGTGCCCTACGCACGGGTGGAGTTGGCGGGCTCGCTGAGCATCTATGACCTGCTGACGGCGGATACGATTGTCGCGACGCGCGATGCGGTCGCGGAGCTGGAATCCACGCTGGCCGGCACTGCCGCGCAGGAGGCATGACGATGAGCAAGAGTCCTTATGACATCCTGATCCGGCCGGTCATCACCGAGCGTGCGTTGGTCAGCAAGGCTGACAACAAGTACACGTTCCAGGTCGCGCTGGATGCGAACAAGCACGAGATCAAGAACGCGGTGGAGCACGCCTTTGGCGTGACGGTGGTGTCGGTCAACACGGTGATCACCAAGGGGAAGGAAGTGCGGCGTGTGCGCATGCGCCCGGGCCGCAAGTCGACGGTGAAGAAGGCGGTCGTGACGTTGGCGCCCGGCCAGGCGCTGGAATACTGAGCCGGACAATCCACCTCGGACTCCTGAGGAGCTGAAAGAACAATGGGCATCAGAAAATTCAAGCCAACGACCCCGACGCGGCGGACGATGACGGTGAACTCCTTCGAGGAGCTCACGACGGACAAGCCCGAGAAGTCGTTGCTTCAGAAGCTGCACAACAAGGCCGGCCATGGCAACACGGGCCGCATCACCTCGCGCTTCCGTGGCGGTGGCCACAAGAAGCAGTACCGCCTGATCGACTTCAAGCGCACGAAGGACGACATCCCGGCGAAGGTCGCCTCCATCGAGTATGATCCGTTCCGCTCGGCGTTCATCGCGCTGCTGCACTATGCTGATGGCGAGAAGCGCTACATCCTGGCGCCGCGCGGGCTGAAGGTTGGCTCGACGGTCATGAACGGTGAGAAGGCCGAGGCGCGCGTGGGCAATTGCCTGCCGATGGCGAAGATCCCGGTCGGTACGGTCGTGCACGCGATCGAGCTGGTGCAGGGGAAGGGCGCGGCGTTGGCGCGCAGCGCGGGGACCAGCGCGATGCTGATCGCCCGCGAGGGGACGATGGCGACGCTGCGCCTGCCTTCGGGCGAGATGCGGTTGGTGCCGTCGGTCTGCCGCGCGACGATCGGCGAGACGAGCAACCCGGACCACAACCTGGTGGTGATCGGCAAGGCCGGCCGCCAGCGTTGGAAGGGGCGGCGCCCGCACAACCGCGGCGTCTCGATGAACCCGGTCGATCACCCGATGGGTGGTGGCGAGGGCAAGACGAGCGGCGGTGGTCACCCGGTGAGCCCGTGGGGCCAGAAGGCGAAGGGTCTGAAGACGCGGAAGGTCCGCAAGCAATCGAGCAAGTACATCCTGAAGCGGCGGACGAAGTAAGGCGCCGATCCCCAGGGTTTGAACGAATAGCCCACACGTTTGCCCGGCACGAAAAGGACAGCACATGGCCAGGTCACTAAAGAAGCCCCCGTTTGTGGACGATCACCTTCTGGAGAAGGTGGAGGCGCTGAACGACAGCAACGAGAAGCGCGTGATCAAGACGTGGTCGCGCCGCTCGATGATCATCCCGGAGATGGTGGGCCACACGGTGGCGATCCACAACGGGAAGGGTTTCGTGCCGGTGTTCGTGAACGAGAACATGGTTGGTCACAAGTTGGGCGAGTTTGCGCCGACGCGGTTGTTCAAGTCGCACGGCGGCAAGACGGCCAAGGCGGTGAAGAAGTAAGAAGAGTGAATGGTGAAGAGTGAAAGGGATGCAAGGCGGTCCCTGTCGCTGACGACGCAGAATCTTAAGGATTATCGAATCATGGGTCTCAGAGCGAAAGAAAAGACGGCGCGACGCCGGGAGACGATGCTGACCACGGCCGACGGCCGCGAGGTCGTGGCCAAGGTTTCGACGCGTTACATCCATTGTGCGCCACGGAAGATGGCGCTCCTGGCGGGGCTGCTGCGCAACAAGCCTGTTGCCCAGGCCCTGGAAACCCTGCGCTTCACGCACAAGCCCTCGGCAAGCCCCTACATGGAGCGTGCACTGAAGTCGGCCGTGGCGAATGCGCTGAACGAGGTGGCGGAACCGGAGTCGCTGGTGATCGGCGAAATCCGGGTGGAGACCGCCCCGATGATGAAGCGATTCCGGGCCGCGAGCATGGGCCGCGGAGCCCGCATCCGCAAGCGGCTGTCTCACCTGACGATTTACCTTACGGAAAGCTAAACAGGAGATTTCCCTTGGGCCAGAAAGTCCATCCATACGGATTCCGCCTCGGCGTCATCAAGGACTGGCATTCCCGCTGGTACTTCCCGAAGGGCTACGCGCAGACCCTTCACGAGGACATCGGCATTCGCCGGTCGATCAAGAAGCGCTTTGCGCATGCCGGCGTGGCGAAGATCGAGATCGAGCGCGCCGCCCGGCGCGTGAAGGTGACGATCCACACGGCTCGGCCGGGGATCGTGATCGGGAAGAAGGGGACGGAGATCGAGGCGCTTCGCAAGGAGCTGGAAGGCCTGACGGGCAAGCAGATCATCATCAACATCGAGGAGATCAAGCGGCCCGAGCTTTCGGCGCAGCTTGTGGCGGAGAATGTGGCGGGCCAGTTGACGCGCCGCATCGGTTTCCGCCGGGCGATGAAGAAGACGGTGCAGGGCGTGATGAAGAACGGCGCCTTGGGCTGCAAGATCAACTGCTCTGGCCGCCTGAACAATGCGGACATGGCGCGGACCGAATGGGTGCGCGAGGGGCGGGTGCCGCTGCACACGCTGCGCGCCGACATCGATTACGGCTTTGCCGAGGCGAACACGAAGTACGGGATCATCGGGGTGAAGGTCTGGATCTTCCGCGGTGAGGTGTTTGCGAAGGGCGCGAAGGCAAAGGTTTGATGACCGGGGGGCCCGCGAAGGCCTTCCTCCACAGCACGACAGGACCAGGACACCATGCTACTACCTAGAAGAACCAAGCATCGCAAGATGATGAAGGGCCGTCGCCGCGGCAAGGCGATGCGGGGCAACTCGCTCTCCTACGGGATCTATGGGATCAAGGCGACCGAGGCGGGTTGGGTGACCAACCGGCAGATCGAGGCGGCGCGCATCGCCATCTCGCGCACGGTCAAGCGCGGTGGGAAGCTGTGGATCACGATCTTCCCGGACAAGCCGCTGACGGCCAAGCCGGCGGAGACGCGCATGGGCAAGGGCAAGGGCAACCCGGAGCATTGGGTGGCGGTGGTCAAGCCGGGCCGGGTGATGTTCGAGCTCGACGGCGTGACGCTGGAGCAGGCGCGGGAGGCGATGGGCAAGGCGATCCACAAGCTGCCGGTGAAGGCGAAGTTTGTGTATCGCGAGGACATTGTGGACGCGGCGAGCTAAAGGCTGGCCGGGGCGCGGGCAGGTGAAACGATGAACGCCGAACGATGATTGATAGAGGGTATCATGGCTGACAAGAAGGCGAGCGCCGCCAAGCTCCGGGAGCAGACCCCGCAGGAACTCCAGCTCCGGCTGGAGGAGGCGAAGAAGGAGATGTTCTCGCTGCGTGTGCGGCAGACGACGAAGGAATTGGAGAACCCGCACGCCATCAGGACGAAGCGGCGGGAGATCGCGCGGATCCTGACGGTGCTGCACCAGAAGAGCGGCAACGGCGCGAACGGCTGAGCAGGGCGAGCCCCACGACTTTTGACCCGCCGGCGCCCGAGCCGGCAGACTGCCGAAGGAGACCAGGCCCGATGGCCGACGATCAGAACACCCAGGCGACGGCGCCCGCCGAGACCAAGGCCCACGAACGCCTGTACACGGGCGTGGTGATCAGCGACAAGAACGACAAGACCATTGTCGTGCGCTGGCAACGTTTGGCGAAGCATCCGCTGTACAAGAAGTACATCCGGCGCGACAAGAAGCTGCACGCCCACGACGAGAACAACGATGCGCACATCGGCGATCGCGTGGAGCTGCTGGAGGTCTCGCGTCCGTTGTCCAAGACGAAGCGTTACGTGCTGAAGCGCATCCTCGAGCGCGCGAAGTAAACTCGACCAGGATTTTTCCCACAGGCGGACCCCGACGATGATCCAGGAATACACGGTTCTCAATGTCGCTGACAACACGGGCGCGCGCAAGCTGCGCTGCTTCAAGGTGCTGGGCGGCTCGCACCGCCGCTACGCGTCGATCGGCGACGTGATTGTGTGCTCGGTGCGCGAGGCCGATCCCACCGGCTCGGTGAAGAAGGGCGATGTTGTGAAGGCGGTGATCGTGCGCACGGCCAAGGAAGTGCGGCGCGAGGACGGCAGCTACATCCGCTTCTATGACAACGCGGCGGTGATCATCAACAAGGACAACGAGCCGATCGGCACGCGCATCTTCGGCGCGGTGGGCCGCGAGCTGCGCGCGCGCAAGTTCATGAAGATTGTCTCGCTGGCGCCCGAGGTTTACTGAGCGCGGCGGATCCACCCCCGACGACGCCCCATCAAGAATGGCCAAGGAAGAAGATCGATGAGTCTGATCAAAAGAGGCGACCTGGTTGAAGTCATCACGGGACCCTACCGCGGCGAGCGCGGCGAGGTCCTGGAGGTGAACCGCCGCACGAACCGCGCGGTGGTCAAGGGCCTGAACATGCGGGTCAAGCACCTGAAGGTGCGGCCGACGGAGCATGGCGGCCAGACGGGCGGCATCACGGAGATGGAGGCGCCGATCGACCTGAGCAACATCATGATTGTCGATCCGCAGACGCAGAAGCCTGCGCGGTTGGGCTCGGTTCGCGGCGAAGATGGCAAGCGCAAGCGCGTGACGCGGGGCCGCAACAGCTCCGGCACGGTGATCGACTGATTCGGAAGGCGAGAGAGAAGACCATGGCAGAGCAGACAGCAACCGCAGGCAAGGCTCCGGCGCCCAAGCGTCCGCTTCCGCGGCTTCAGCAGAAGTACCGCGACGAGATCGCGCCGGCACTGATGAAGAAGTTCGGCTACAAGAACGTGATGCAGATCCCGCGCCTCGAGAAGATCGTGGTGAACATGGGGGTGGGCGCGGCCAGCCGCGACATCAAGGAGCTGGACGCGGCGGAGAAGGAGCTGGCGATCATCACGGGCCAGAAGGCGAAGTCCACGCGGGCCCGCGTCTCGGTCTCGCAGTTCAAGATTCGCGAGGGGATGCCGGTGGGTTGCTTCGTGACGCTGCGCGGCGCGCGCATGTGGGAGTTCCTGGACCGCCTGATCAGCGTGGCGATCCCGCGCATCCGCGACTTCCGCGGGCTGCCTCCCAATGCCTTCGACGGCCGCGGGAACCATTCGCTGGGCATCCGCGAGCACAACATCTTCGTCGAGCTTGAGTACTCGATGATCTCGAAGAACCGCGGGATGAACGTGACGACCGTCACGACCGCCAAGACCGATGCGGAGGCGAAGGAGCTTCTGACGCTCCTGGGCTTCCCTTTCCGCCAGTAACCCCACGACGCCGCCTCACGCACCAGAGAGCGAAAGGAATAAGGACATATGGCCCGCACGTCCCAAATGGCCAAGCTGCGCAGCAAGCCGAAGTTCAAGGTCCGCCACCGCAACCGTTGTCCGCTTTGCGGGCGGGCGCGCGGCTACATGCGGTTGTTCAACATGTGCCGCCTGTGCTTCCGCAAACTGGCCAACGAGGGCCAGATCCCCGGCGTCACCAAGTCGTCCTGGTAAGTAGTCGATAGCATCGCAACCAAGGCGCCATCGGGCGTCGCCCCAGAGTTCCCGGAGGTCCACCGGCTGACACATGAATACCACTGATCCCATTGCAGACATGCTCACGCGCATCCGAAACGCCAACATGGTGTTCAAGGATCACGTGGACATTCCCAACTCCAAGATGAAGGTGGCGATCGCCAAGATCCTCAAGGATGAGGGCTTCATCAAGTATTACAAGGTGATGCGCAACACCAAGCAGGGCACGATCCGCGTGTTCCTGAAGTACGGCCCCAATCGCGAGCATGTGATCAACGGGCTGGACCGCGTGAGCAAGCCGGGCATCCGGCGCTACACGACGGCGGATTCCATTCCCCGCGTGCGCAATGGCCTGGGGATCGTGATTCTTTCCACGTCCCATGGCATCCTGACCGGCACCGAATGCCGTCGCCAGGGTGTTGGCGGCGAGGTGCTGTGCACCGTCTACTGAGAAGGCTTTAGGAACGCAGAACCACCGACCTTCACTGAGAGAAATCCGGAGGCTTGCAGCCGTGTCCCGAATTGGTAAACTTCCCATCAACGTCCCGTCGAACGTGCAGGTGTCGATCGACAACGGACGTGTCAACGTCAAGGGCCCGAAGGGCGCGCTGAGTGTGGACACGCGCAACCACGTGTCGGTGAAGCTCGACAGCGGCGTGATCAGCGTGGAGCGTCCGAACGACCAGAGCCAGTCCAAGGCCTACCACGGCCTGTACCAGCGGCTGATCGCCAACTGCGTGACGGGTGTGACGTCGGGCTACAAGAAGGAGCTGGAGATCCAGGGCGTCGGTTATCGCGCGGCGGTGCAGGGCAAGACGCTGGTGCTGTCCCTGGGTTACTCGCATCCGATCGAGTTCGAGCCGCCGGCAGGCATCTCGTTTGCCGCGCCCAAGCCGACGGAGATTGTGATCGAAGGCATTGACAAGCAGGTGGTGGGTCAGGTGGCGGCCAAGATCCGGAGCCTGCGTCCGCCCGAGCCGTACAAGGGCAAGGGTGTGCGCTACAAGGGCGAGTTCGTGCGCCGCAAGGTCGGCAAGACGAGCAAGAAGTAAGGGTGGGAAGCAGGGATCAGGAGTCAGGAGTCGGGGACAGTTTGAGGCGGTTTTCTTTCTTCCAGGCTTCACTCTTCACATTTTACCCGAGACGGGCGCGGCAATGATCGTCGGCCCCATCAATCCGGGAGAGACCCGAAAATGAGCAATCCACTGAAGATTCGCAAGGACAAGTGGGGACGGCTGAAGCGCCGTCACCTTCGGATTCGCAAGAAGGTGCTGGGCACGGCGGAACGCCCGCGCGTGCTGGTGCGCAAGACGCTCAAGCACCTGTATGTGATGGCGATCGATGATTCGCCGGTGAATGGGACGGCGACGCTTCTGGCGCAGAGCACGCGCCAGGGGGCGGACGGCAAGGGCCACCGCAATGTGGACTCAGCGTCGGCGCTCGGCAAGCAGTTCGGAGCGGCGCTGCTGGAGAAGGGGATCAAGAAGGTCTCCTTTGACCGCGGCGGCTACCGGTATCATGGTTGCGTGAAGGCCCTGTGCGATGGGCTGCGCGAAGCGGGCGTGGAAGTCTGACGCGTCTGGCAACCCGAACCCTGACTTTTTTCTTCCAAGGATCTCCGGCATGACGGTCATGGACACCCAGCAGAATGAAGAACCCCAGGTCGGGGATGGCCTGCCCACTCCGCCCAAGCGTGGTGTGCGGATCAATCCCGCGGGTCTGGACCTGCGCGAGGAGGTGATCAGCCTCAACCGCGTGGCCAAGGTTGTGAAGGGTGGCCGGCGCTTCTCGTTTGCGGCGCTGGTGGTGGTTGGCGATGGACACGGCCATGTGGGTGTTGGCTTTGGCAAGGCGCGCGAAGTGCCCGATGCGATCAGCAAGGGCGTGGAGTCGGCCAAGAAGAACCTGATAGCGGTGCCCATTGTCGGCCGCACGCTGACACATGCGATCGTCGGCGAATTTGGCGCCGGGCGCGTGCTGATCAAGCCGGCCTCCGAAGGTACGGGCCTTATCGCCGGTCCGGCGGCCCGTGCGGTGCTGGAGATGGCGGGGGTACGCGACTGCCTGACGAAGGTGCTGGGCACGAGCAATGTGCTGAACGTGACCAAGGCGACTTTCGAGGGTTTGCGTTCGCTGGCGACGGCGGACAATGTCGCGGCCTTGCGCGGCAAGACGGTCGAGGAGTTGCTGGGCCGCAAGGGCGCCGAGCGTTACCGCAAGGGACGCGAGGAGGCGCTGAGCGCCAAGGTTGAGCTGTCCACCACGCGCCGCGAGGAGCGCAGCCGCCGCGGGACCTACACGGCCGGCGGACGAGATGACGACGAGGAGGGCTCCCGCAAGGAGTGAGGGTTGGCGCACGGTTGATGGCCTCCGCCATCGACGTCAGGATGGATCTTCACCCCAGGAGCAGGAAAGACAATGGCCAAAGTACGCATCACATGGAGCAAGAGCCAGATCGGCTGCAACCAGCGGCAGCGTGACACGCTGCGGGCGCTGGGTCTTCGCCGCCGCGGAGCTGTCGTGATCAAGGAATCGAACCCCGCCATCAACGGGATGATCAGCAATGTGAACTTCCTGTTGGAAGTGGAGGAGATCGCAGAATGAAGATTCATGAGCTTCCCGGGGATCCCGGTCGTCGCCAGAAGCGCAAGCGGCTCGGCCGTGGCGAGGGTTCGGGCCATGGCAAGACGTCGGGCAAGGGTCACAAGGGCCACCAGGCGCGCTCCGGCGGCACCAAGAAGCCTTCGTACTTCGAAGGTGGCCAGATGCCGCTGCCTCGCCGTATCCCGAAGTTCGGGTTCAAGAACCCGTTCCGGGTGGAGTACGAGGTGGTGAGCGTGTCCTCGCTGGAGAAGGCCTTTGAGGCCGGCAGCGTCGTGGACATCGAAGCGCTGAAGGCCGCGCGGCTGGTGCGCACGACCAAGCCGGTGAAGATCCTGGCGAACGGCGAGTTGACGAAGGCGCTGACCGTGAAGGCCAACGCGTTTTCGAAGACGGCGTCGGAGAAGATCAGCGCGGCTGGTGGATCGAGCGAAGTCGTTTGAGGCTGCCCGGCACTAATCGCAAGGGCCCGCGCCCGCATTCGCCCATCCCACTGCACGGTCTGTCATGCTCAACACGCTGAAGTCCATCTTCTCGATCCCCGATCTTCGCAAGAAGATCTTCTTCACGATTGCGATGCTCGCGGTGTATCGCGTGGGCGCGCACATTCCGATCCCGTTCGTGGACAGCGGGCGGATCCGGGAATTCTTTGACCGCCTTGCCGGTGTCGGCGAGGGGGTCTTCTCCATGGTGGACATGTTCACGGGCGGTGCCTTCACGAACATGACGATCATGGCGCTGGGGATCATGCCGTTCATCTCCGCGCAGATTATCCTGCAGTTGATGATGGTGGTGGTGCCCCGGCTGGAGAAGATGAAGAAGGAAGGCGAGGCTGGCCAGCGCAAGATCGAGCAATGGACGCGGTACGGGGCGGTTGGCCTGGCGGCGGTGCAGTCGCTGGGCGTAGCGCTGTTCCTGGTGGGGACGGGCGACGGCAGCTTCATGTCGCCGGTGCTGGCGAACCAACATTTCCTGTTCATCATCCCGGGCTGGATGATCTTCATGCTCATCACGATGATCTCGGTCGTGGCGGGCACGACGCTGCTGATGTGGATCGGCGAGCAGATCACGGCCAACGGCATCGGCAATGGGATCTCGCTGCTGATCGCGGCGTCGATCTTCACGGGTTATCCGGCGTCGGCGCACATGATGTACACGCATCTCAAGCTGGAAACGATCGCGCCGATTTGGGTGCCGATCCTGATCGGTTTGGGGATCGTGACGGTCGTGGCGATCATCCTGATCCAGGAGGGCGCAAGGCGCATCCCGATCCAGCATGCGCGGCGCACGGTCGGACGCCGCGTGCAGCAGGCGACGACGAACTACCTGCCGCTGAAGGTGAACACGGCGGGCGTCATCCCGGTGATTTTTTCCAGCGCGATCCTGACGCTGCCCCAGACGGTCTTCATGTTCGTGGGCACGCAGGAGACCGGCGGCCTTGCGGGCCTCGGGGCCTGGTTCTCGCAGTACTCGCCCTACAACCTGTACAATGCGTTCGGCATTGAGAAGCAGAGCATTTTCCTGCTGCTGAAGGTGGCGAACCTGCACACGTTGCTGTACATGATCCTTACGGGTTTCTTCTGCTTCTTCTACACGGCGGTGACGTTCAACCCGGTGGACGTGGCGGAGAACCTGAAGCGGACGGGCGCGTTCATCCCCGGGTACCGACCCGGCAAGCAGACGGCGGACTACATCGACCTGGTGCTGACGCGCATCACGACGGTGGGGGCGGTCTTCCTGGTGACGGTGGCGCTGATCCCCTCGGTGTTGTCACAGGCCTTCGACGTGCACTATTCGTATGCGGAATTCGCGGGTGGGACCGGATTGATCATCGTGGTGGGCGTGGTGTTGGACACGATGAAGAAGATTGAGTCGCAGTTGCTGATGCGGCATTACGATGGCTTCAAGATTCGTCGCCAGGCGGCGGCGTCCGGCCCGGGACAGGGCGGCGGGCCGCGGCGTTGGTCTGGCCGGCGGGAGCGCTGAGGGATTGGCCGGCAAGCCATTGCCGAGCCGGCAAACCGCGGCCCGGGAGGAGTAGACGACCGGAGCGCGCAACCAAGGTGAGCCTTCGTGAACCTCGTCCTGTTTGGGCCGCCCGGCGCGGGCAAAGGAACCCAGGCACAGATGCTGTGCGAGCGGCTCAAGCTCCGCCATCTGTCCACGGGCGATGTGATTCGGGCGGCGATACGGTCGGACACCCCGCTTGGGCGCCAGATGCGCGAGACGGTGGAGAAGGGGAACCTGATCCCGGACAGCGACGTGACAAAGTTGGTGCGCGACATCGTCGCCAGCGAGCGCAACCGGCACGATTCCTTTCTCTTTGACGGCTACCCGCGCACGCTTCACCAGGTGGAGGACCTCGACGACATCTGCGCGGACTACACGCTGACGCCGCCGATCGTGGTGAGCCTGGAAGTGCCGGAAGAAATGTTGTTTGAGCGGATCACGGGGAGGCGGATCTGTCTGGATTGCAAGAAGACGTTCAACATCTACCTCAACCCGCCGACGGATCCGGGATGCGACGTGGCCACGTGCCGATTGTTGCAGAGGACTGATGACCAACCCGAGACGGTGCGCGAGCGGCTAAGGGTGTACTACCGGCAGACGGAGCCGATCCTGCATCATTACGAGATGCGCGGCAATCTGGTGGCGATCAACGGGTCCGGCGAGCCGCAGGAAGTGTTTGAGCGGGTCAGTGCGATCCTGGCCGAACAGTACTGAGGGTTCCGGGTTCCGGGTCGCAGGGGACGCAGGGTCGCGTCCGGATGGTCGAAATTCCCACCCCGTCAGGGTCAGAAGTGGTTTGATGGTATTTGCGAAGCGAAACAAGCGCCCCGAGGGGATCTATCTGAAGAGCGACGCGGAGATTGCGCGTATCCGCCGTGCGGGGCGTATCCTGCATGCGGTGTTGAAGGAAGTTGCGGCGGCGGCACAGCCGGGGGTGACGACGCTGGAACTGGACCGCCTGGCGAGGACGCGGATTCGCGAGGCCAAGGCGCGGCCGGCCTTTCTGGGGCAGTATGGGTTTCCGGCGACCCTGTGCATTTCCATCAACGAGCAGGTGGTGCACGGGATTCCGTCGAAGCGGCGGCTGCAGGAGGGGGACATCGTCTCCATCGATTGCGGGGTGGTCTTTGATGGTTTCTTCTCGGATTCGGCGGTGACAGTGCCGGTGGGACGGGTGAGCGAGGAGGCGCAACGGCTGATGGACGTCACGCGCGAGTCGCTGGACCGGGCCATCGCGCAGTGCCTGCCGGGGAACCGGACCGGGGACATCGGGTGGGCGGTGGAGTCGTTCGTCACCCAGCATGGCTACAGTGTCGTGGAGGGCTACGGCGGGCATGGGGTGGGACGAAAGATTCACGAAGATCCGAAGGTCGACAACGTGGGACCTGCGGGGACGGGCGAGCGGCTGAGGCGCGGGTTGGTCATCGCGGTTGAGCCGATGGTCAACATCGGCAGCGGGGAGACCGAGGAGCTGGACGACGAGTGGACGGTGGTGACGAAGGACGGCAGTCTTTCGGCCCATTATGAGCACACCGTGGCGATCACGGCGGACGGCTATGAAATCCTGACGATTGGAGAGGATTGATGGTGTTGGAGGTGCAAAAAGGGCTCGACTTGGCCCTTGACAGCGGAGGCTGCGGCACGCAACCTCTTGCGCTCTCCGCAGACGGGGGCGAATTGCGCCCTGTCGCGGGCGGGCATCTGTCTCTCCACACGATTGATCAGGAATCGAATGGCTAAAGAAAAGGGTATCGAAGTCGAGGGGATCGTGACCGAAACCCTCCCCAATGCCATGTTCCGCGTGGAACTGGAGAACAAGATGAACATCCTGGCGCACATATCCGGGAAGATGCGCATGCATTATATCCGGATCCTGCCGGGAGACCGGGTGACCGTGGAACTTTCCCCCTATGACCTGACTCGCGGGCGCATCACCTACCGGAACAAGTGAGCCCCGTTTTCCCGAAGGACGCAGGACCCGACCAGGACAAGTGACCGAGGAGTGCCGCTGGTGGCGCGCCTCACAACAGGAGCAAGAGCGATGAAGGTACGACCCAGCGTGAAGAAGATCTGCAAGGATTGCCGCGTCATCCGCCGTCGCGGAGTGGTGCGCATCATTTGCAAGAACCCGCGGCACAAGCAGCGCCAAGGGTAATGAATTGCCCGCGGCCCATCCGGCCGTGGGTTTTTCTGTGAAACCGGCCCCCGGAAGGCAGCGGGGGGCCCAAAACCCGACCTCTCACCACGACTTTCCCCATCACGGAGCTGGACTGTGGCACGTATAGCTGGAGTGGACCTCCCCCGCGAGAAGCGCATCGAGTATGGCCTGACCTACATCTACGGGATCGGGCTGACCCGCAGCCGCGAGGTGTTGCAGGCGGCCGGCATCAGCCTGGACACGCGGGTCAAGGACCTGACCGAGGCGGAAGTGACGAAGATTTCCGCGATCATCACGGGCAACTACAAGGTGGAGGGTGACCTGCGCCGCGACGTTGGCCAGAACATCAAGCGCCTGATGGACATCGGTTGCTATCGCGGCCTGCGGCATCGCCGCGGCCTGCCGGTCCGCGGCCAGCAGACGCGGACCAACTGCCGCACGCGCAAGGGGCCGCGCCGCACGGTCGGCAGCTCCAAGAAGTAAGGCCCACGCCCCTCAGCCATGGGGCTCGCGGCCTTGACGCATCACTGACCATTCGACCCGGGCCGGCGTTGCCGCCCGTCCACTCTTGAAGGAGACCAGACCCGATGGGCAAGAAGACTGCCGCCAAAGGGGCCAAGAAGAAGGTTCGCAAGAATATCAGCCATGCGATCGTGCACGTGCACGCCACGTTCAACAACACGATCGTGACGATCACTGATCCGGTGGGGAACACGATTTCGTGGGCGAGCGCGGGTGTCGCGGGCTTCAAGGGCTCGCGCAAGAGCACGCCGTTCGCCGCGGGCCAGGCCTCTGAGAAGGCGGCCATCGCGGCCAAGGACCATGGCGTGTCCAGCGTGGACGTGTTGGTGAAGGGCCCCGGCTCGGGGCGCGAGTCGGCGATCCGCCAGTTGCAGGCGCAGGGTATCGTGATCCGCACGATCCGCGACGTCACCCCGATCCCGCACAATGGTTGCCGCGCCCCCAAGCGCCGCCGCGTCTGACGATTGCTGGGTATAGGGACGGCAGAGACAGCAGGGACGGCAGGGACAGCAGGGAGAGGTCCTCTGATCGGAAGTCCGGTCTCGAAGCCGCAGGCATCTTGGGAAGAACCTCATCGGGACATTCATCCTTCATCCTTCATCCTTCATCCTTTATCCTTCAGCCTTTCCCTTATCAGGAGTTTTCCCCATGGAGTTGGAACTCAAGCCGCTGATTCGCCCCACCCGTTTGGTGCCGGACAAGCTGACGCTGAGCGACACGTTTGGCCGCTTCACGCTGGAGCCGCTGGACCGTGGTTACGGCACGACGCTGGGCAATGCGCTGCGGCGGGTGCTGCTCGCTTCGATCCCCGGCGCGGCGGCCACCAGTGTGCGCTTTGAGGGCGTCCGCCACGAGTTCACGGCGGTCCCCGGTGCGCGCGAAGACGTCAACGACGTCATCCTGAACCTGAAGCAGGTTGTGTTCAAGATGAACGGCACGGCGATGGGCGCGACGATCACGCTGAAGAAGAAGGGTCCCGGCCGTGTGACGGCGGGGGATTTCGAGCTTCCCGAGGAAGTGTCGGTTCTCAATCCCGACCAGCACATCGCGGAGCTGACGAAGGACGCGGTGCTGGACATGGATGTGTTGGTGGCCATGGGCCGCGGCTACATGCCTGCGCAGTACCCGGATCTTGAGGACGAAGACGACATCGGCATCCTGCCGATCGATGCGGTTTTCTCGCCGATCAAGAAGGTGCGCTACGAGGTTTCCGATGCGCGCGTCGGGCAGCGGACGGACTATGACCGTCTGGTGTTCGAAGTGACGACGAACGGCACGGTTCGCCCGGAAGAGGCGATCAGCTACGCGGCCAAGCTGCTGCGCGATCATCTGGATGTGTTCATCCGCTTGGAGGACCGCGAGGTCAGCGCTGGCGACGCCGCGCTGATGGCTGGCGCGGGCGAGGCGGACGGCGTGGCGCCGATCCAGGCGATCCTCGACAAGTCGATCGAGGAGCTGGAACTGTCGGTGCGCTCGTTCAACTGTCTGGAGGCGGCCGGCATCAAGACGATCCGCGACCTGGTGCAGAAGACCGAGAGCGAGATGTTGAAGTACCGCAACTTCGGCCGCAAGTCGCTGTCGGAGATCAAGGCGATCCTGAAGGGCCACAACCTGAGCTTCAACATGAAGCTCGACGAGCGCGGCCTGCCGGTGAACATGGCGCCGGAAGATCGCGACTGAGCATGAACCGGTGGCCGGGCCCGCACCCCGCCGCCTTTGGCAGTGCAGCAACGAGGAATCAGGAACGAAGAATCAGGAACGAGGAAAGTCATGCGCCATCGCAAGCATCACACAAAGCTGAGCCGGAAGTCCGGTCCCCGGCGTCAATTGATCCGGAACCTGAGCGCCGCGCTGATCACGCACGAGCGTATTCACACGACGGAGACGAAGGCCAAGGCCCTGCGTCCGATCGTGGAGCGGCTGGTGACCCTGGGCAAGAAGGGGTCGATGCACCACCGCCGCCAGGCGTTTGCCGCGCTGCAGAAGAAGACCGCCGTGCACAAGCTGTTCACGGAGATCGCGCCGCGCTTCACCGAGCGTCCGGGCGGCTACACACGCATCATCCGCGACGGCCAACGCGCCGGCGACGGAGCGTGGATGGCCTACATCGAGTTCGTCGAGCGCGGTGAAGAGGCCAAGGCCGCCAGCGCCGCCAAGTCGGAAGCCGCCGCTGCCGCCGAATAACAGCCGGCCGGTTTCCGCTGCACAAACACCACACGGCTTGTACCCCCCCCAAGCCTGAGCGCACCCTGCCCCGCGGCGATTGCCGCGGGGCAGGGTGTTTGGTGT
>CAZVAQ010000075.1:0-16838 GCA_964625145.1 uncultured Candidatus Sumerlaeota bacterium | reverse complement strand
GGATTCAGGCCTTGTGCGCGAGCGGTTCGTGAAGTGGATCGAGGCGCAGCACGGCGACCCGCACATCCTGGAGGACCGGTCGCTGCTGCCGGCGGCTCCCGACCGCGACACATTCGCCGCTCCCGCCAGTGGCATCATCGGCTCCATCAACACGCGTACGATCGGCGTCGCAGCGAACACATTGGGTGCCGGTCGATTCAAGACGAGCGACAAGATCGACCTCGCCGTCGGCTTCGAAGTGCACGCCAAGGTCGGCGACAAGGTGAAGGCCGGCGACACGCTCCTGACCATCCACCATCGCAATGGCAAGGGCTTGGGCGAATGCAAGAGGCTGCTGGCAAGGGCCTACACAATCGGCGACAAGGAAGCCAGACCGATGGAGCTGGTGGCGGAGCGGATTGGGTAGTAGGGCAAACGTCTCAATCCCCTGGAACTCTCCGGCACAAATGTGTGTCCAGATGTCCCGGAGGGTATGTGCATGAGAAATTTGTCATTCCAGATTGTGATCGAAAAGAACCTGACGATCCCGGCTATCTTGCCTATGGCCCAACCATGCCCGGCTGTTTCAGCAATGGCTTGATCATTGAGGAAGCCAAGACGAACATGCGGGCGGCGATTCAACCCCACGTTGAGTCACTCTTGGAGAATGGCCAAACCGTTCCGCAGAATCCGGCCGTCGTTCATGTGGAGGAGCTAACAGTAGGACTTCCCGCATGAGCCCCCGAATGCCGCAAGTCACGGCACGCTTGCTGGTCGCCTCTCTCCGAAGCCAAGGGTTTGAGGAGTCACGACAGAGGAGTATTCACCTTTTCATGATCAGGCACGCAGACTGTGTGGGCGTCACGGTCCCCATTCACTCCTCGTCTGACTTGGGAAGAGGCCTTGCAGCGCGGTTCCACCGCGACGCTGGTTTCACCGTGGACGAATTTCTGCGACTGCGGTGAGGCGCGATTGCGCCCCACCACATAATCGGACCAATTCCGCAGACCACTTCACGATCAATCAATCGCGATAAACTCGCCCTCCACCGTCGGCACGACGATGTCGAAGAAGTTCAGCACACGTCCCATGACTTCGTTTTGCGCGGATTCGGGGTAGATCGTCTCGAAGGCAAAGCCCAGATAGACGACCTTGCCCGGTGTTGAACCGCCGGGGAACAGGCCGGAGTATTGCACGCCGGCGATGTAGGACGGATGGTTGTAGCGCAGCGCCGTCACGCCTCCGTTGACCGGCGCGATCGCGTCGGGCCATTCCTGGAAATAGATTCCATGCGTGCCGTCATCGTAGGCGAAGTTCAACCCGTCAAAGATCTGGCCGGCCGTCCCGAAGACCGTGTACACGCCGGAATCGTCGTCGACGTAATCCGCCTTGAGGAAGTTGTTGTAGAAATCCCTGTCACCGGTGTTGCCTCGATTGTCGAGGTCCCACCCGATCTCCGCGCCCGTGACAAACAACTGTCCGCCATCGCGCAGAAACGTCTTCACCATTTCCTGCTCCGCCGAGGAGAATGTCTCCTGCGCGGTTGATTCCTCGCCCAAGACATAGATGACAGCGTCGTACTCGCCGAGTTGGATGGTGTTGCCGACGGTCTTGTTGGAGGCGCTTTCCCATGCATGGCCATTCGCCCCGACGGCGCGGCCAGTCCACGCGGCGTAGGGATGCCATGTGCCGCGGCCTTGAGTGATCCAGCGCTCGTAGCCCTCCACGACAAGGACGCGCGGTGTGCCAATGCCGCGTCGCGCGCCGTAAGCATGCGTGCTCTCGCGGATGGCGTTGTTGCTCGGGTTCCGGCTCACCAGGCGATAGTAGTGATCCTGGCCGGCTGGTGCGTCGTGAATGACTCCGCCGTTTGGCCCGGGTGTCAGGCCATCGAGGGACAACTGCGTCCAGTTTGCCGTGTCGGTACTGTGCCAGATCTCGATGTTGTCCGCGGGAAACAGGCCACCGGACCAGGAGATGTGCATGCCTTCCGGGCGTGCCTTCACGCTATCGATCGTCAGTGGCAGCGCTGTCACATTCTTCAGCACGTAGTTGTCGGGATCGAACTCGACCGCGACCGGTTCAAGCGGACCGATGGGTATGGCAAAGGTCTGCAGCTTGGAGGTGTTTTCCACGACGCGGACAAGGCGCACGCCGTTGACATTGACGGCATGAATCTCGATCGGCATGCGATAGGCGTCGCCACTTTGCGTTTGCTGGATGGTCACATTCAGGACGCGATTGCCCGGCGTGCCGGTGATCCAGTAGTTCCATGAATAGGTCGGCCGCCCCGCGCGGTAGCACCATTGCTGGAAGAACCAATCGAGCGGCTCGCCGTGCACCTGCTCGTAGGCGGCTTGCAGGTCCTCGGTGGTCGCGACGTCGTAGGCATTGTCCTGCAGATACTTGTTGGCGGCTTCGTAGAAGGCCTCGTCGCCAACGACGCGCCGGAGCATGTGCAGGACAAAACCTCCGCGCCGGTAGGCGAGGGTCCCGGCAAAGCTGTCCGCCGCAGGACCGACCATGATGTCCGTGTCGTTGATCGTCCATGCATTCACGTAGGAATGATAGGCGGCCCGGCCGAATTTGTGCTCCTGCCACAGCGCCTCGGCGTAGGTGGCCCAACCTTCATGGATCCACAAGTGGTTGAAATGGTTCATGGTCACCTTGTCGCCGAACCACATGTGCGTCAGCTCGTGCACCTGTTGCCGTCCCGTGCCGCCGCCTTCCAATGCGCGCGGCGCCATGCTGGAATTGGTCTGGTGCTCCATGCCGGATGTGATCGTGTGCGCGGCGGTGACGTACTTCTCCGTGACGAAGGGGTACTCGCCGAATTTGTCGCGAAGGAAGTTGATGATCTCCAGCGTGCCGTCCACTCCCGACAAGTCCTCCGGATACTGTGGAAAGACATAGGCACCCACCGGCATGGTCGTCACGCCGTCCAGCGCCGTGTAGGTGCGCTCTGCATACAGATAAGTGGTGGCGATGACGGAAACCAGGTAAGTGACAACGGGATAGCCATGGCTGTAATTGAAGCGGCGCAGCGAACCCGGCAGCACATCCGTGCTGATCAGCTTGCCGTTTGAGACGACGACGTAGGGCAACGGGGCGGTGATCTGCAGGTCGACCAGCGCCTTGTCCTCCGGCACGTCCTTGCACGGCCACCAATGCCGCGCGCCATAGGGTTGGCTGAACGTGAAGATGATCGGGATGCCCGCCCCATGCGACGAGAGCCGATAGGGCGGGCCGAACACGCCGCCGGTGCTGGGTGTGCCCTGGTACGCGATGCGCACGGTGAACTGATCGTCGACATTCAGCGCTTCGGGCAGGCTGATGAATATGCGCCGCTGCGTGTTGCTCACCGTGAAGGGGAGTGCAGGCGTCCCGGGTCCGGAGTCGACCGACGTCACGGTCATGGCGCCGTTGTTGGGATGAAAATCGAGCACCGCCTGGGTCAGCCCGGCATCGGTTGCGCGAGCCGTCATGGTCACTTCCCCCACGATGTGCGTGCTCACCATCGAGACGGTCAGCGCGATGTTGTAGTGAAGCGCGTCGTACCGGTCCTGGTCTGCGTGGGTCGGGGGCTGGACGGAAACCTGCGCATCCTCGCGGCGGAAGAAAGCCCGCTCGAAGTGCACCTCCTCGAACGTGTCAACGAGCGAGAAGACGGTCAGCTCCTCGATCAGCGGCGTGGTTCCGTGCTCGGTGGCGAACTCCAGGATGTTGATGCCGTGCCGCAGGTGCCATGGCATCAGTCGGAACAAGTGACCGTCGCCGCGGCGGAACGGGTCCATGTCCGTGCGGGTGCCATTGGCGCGCAGGTACAGTCCTTCCGCGTCCTCCGCAAACTTCACATGCACGGCATAGGAGGTGGACTCCACATCGATGGCATCGCCGACGTGAAAGCGCACCTCTGCGCCCGCATCGCGGCGGTGAAGCACGACCGCCGGCTCGATGGCCTCCTTCAGGTTGGTGGAGGCGAGGACGACGCGGCCATCGAGTTCAACCGGTGCGGCCGCGGAGATCCGAACGGCGAGCAGGAGGGCAGATGCCAACACGAGAAGGCGAAGAATCACGAGAGCGGGCTTCCTTTGTCTGTGGTAGATGCTCACATCTTCGCCACCCGCCCCGGTGCGTCAATGGGGGAGAGGGAGGCGGCCACCTTGCCGAAACCCTTTTCCCGCATCGCGCGTCATCGGTTGATGATCTTATGATGTGCTTGAAGAAATTCAAATCGGGCCGCGTCGTCCGGCGGGGCCGGTGCGCCAGATCGGGATGCCGAGGATCAGCGAGCGGTTGATTGGGCCGAAATCGCGGCTGTCATAGCTGCGCGGCCGGTTGTCCCCCATGACATAGAACTCGTGAAAGTCCAGCTCCAGGTCGATGATGTCCTCGGCCCAGCCGCTGGTTTCGATGTTCAGGTTCGGGGGCGGGCTGGGGCGTCCGTTGACCATGAAGACACCCGTCAGGTTGTCCACGTGGTCACCCGGTATGGCCACGATGCGCTTCAGCAGTGGCGCCCATTCGTCATCGGGGGATTCAATGATCACCAGATCGCCACGCTTGAGCTCTCCGCCGTGATAGCGGCGCATCAGCAGCACGTCGCCTTCCATGAAAGTCGGCTCCATCGATCCGCTGCCGACTTTCTGGACACTGAGTTCTCCCGTCAGGAACAACCCCCAGATGCCAAAAAGTACCAGCAGGATCACGGAACCGATGGCCAGGCGCAGGGGACCCACGCGGCGGCGGCGTGAACGCTCACTCATCCCGTGCCGTTCCGTGCTGCGTTGAATTGCAGGGGGCAGCCAAGGTTCTCGAATGTCGTGACCACCTTGCGATCCACGCCGGGGTCCGTGATGATCTCGTCAAAGTCCTGCACCTTCGCGTAAACGGCCAGCGCCTTCGTGTTGAACTTGCTGTGGTCCGCCAACAGGTAGTGCAGCCGGCTGTGCTCCATCATCTTGCGCTTGAACGCGCTCAGGTGCTCGTTCCCGTCCGTGACTCCCCGGTGGATGTCGATCCCGCGGCAGGAGAAGAACGACTTGTCCACGAAGTAATTCCCCAGGCTTTGCTCCGCACTGGGGCCCAGATAGCTCATCGTCGTGCGGTCCAGCGTCCCTCCGATGGCGACGACGTTGATGTTCTTCTTCGGCGCCAACTCCATCACCACGTGATAGCTGTTGGTCAGCACCGTCATCGGCATGTCGGGGAGTAGGCGGGCGAACTGGGCGATCGTGGTACCGCTGTCCAGCAGGATCGTGTCCCCCTCCACCACCAACCGCAGGGCGCGATGGGCGATCTGCAACTTCTCCTCCACGAACTGCACTTCGCGCTCGCTGAACGACGGGACGTGGAAACGGGGCTCGATCGCGATGGCGCCGCCATGGCTGCGCTGCAGCTTGTTGTCCGCCTCCAGCTTCTCCAGGTCGCGGCGGATGGTCTCCTGCGTCACACTCAGCATCGCGGCCAGCTCCATGACCTTGGCGCTTCCATTGCGCGTCACGTGCTGGACTATCCGCCTTTGGCGTTCCGCGGCGATCATGGTGGTCCCTGGCCTCCAAATCCGGCGGGTGGAATGTTTCCTTCTGCCGGGCCGGCACGCCCGTCCCGGGCAAGGCTGCGGCCCTCGGGTACGGTCGAAACTTGACGACCGAAAGGCAACCGCTTTTCCCGGAGCCGATTGTGGGAAGTTGTGGGAACCGGTGGAGTCAGCCCGCGCGATGGCCCCGGTCAAAGCCCGCATCAGCGAGTATTGGCCCCTAGCGGGTCAGGCGGCGGCCACCCTTGGGGGTTTTGGGTTTGTTGGATTCGGGGCGCTCGCCAATTCGCGGATAACGCCCGCCGAGCCACCACACAACTCCCGCCGTCGGCAGCAGCAGGATCGAAAGGATTTGAGAGGTGCTCAGCAGTCCGCCGAAGTACAGCCCCCGCGCCGCGTCGCCGCGCAGCATCTCGATCCCGAAACGCAGCACTGCGTACAGCACCAGATACAGGGCCAGGATGGCGCCCGCCCGCGTCGTCCGGCTCGCCACCCATAGCAACACGGCAGTCAGGATGAAGAGCCCGCCCGCCTCCATGACCTGCGTCGGCCACACGGGCAGGCTGTGCATGGCATCCGGAGGCAACTGGCCATGGTAGAGCTGGTCGCTGAACGCGTTGTAGAACAACGTCCCGTCGGGCTGCTCCAACCGCGGGACCTGCAATCCGACACCCGGCACCGTGCACACGCCGCCAAAGCAGCATCCGGCGAAATGACACCCGAGGCGGCCGAAGGCATGGCCCAGCGTCAGGCTTGGCGTCATCACATCCGCGAAGGGGAAGATGGCAATGCCCCGCCAGTAAAGATAGGCCAGCGAGCAGACCGCGCCACCGATCATGCCGCCGAGGAAGACAAAACCGTCGCGCGAGAAGATCAGCGCCATGGGCTGCTCGACGAACAGGCTCCACTCCGTGAGGATGAAGGCGATGCGTCCGCCGAGAAAACCGCTCAGCACCGCCACGAATGCGAAGTCAAAGGCGAGCTCGGGCGCCTGCCCCATGCGCCTGAATCGCCATGCTGCCAGCATGATCCCCGCCAACAACCCAATGGCCACGAGCAAACCATAGGTGCCGATGTAGAAGGTGTCAGTGATTCGGAGCAGGACGGGGGACATGGGGAAGAGTGAAGGGTGAAGGAAAAGGATGAAGGATGAAGGATGAAGGGAGCGGGCGGAGGGTGGAGGTTGAAGTCTGGCGTGGCCGCGTGGCCCGGAGGAGCGAACGACGTACCGGCGGGGGAGTGCAATTGGAAGAGTGCCCCTTTCCTCACAGGATGAAAATGGGGAGGATAATGGGTGCATCCATCGAGAGTAATCAAGTGTGTCTAAACTAATGAGGAAAAGTATTAGCTACGATTTCTTAATCCTTCATCCTTATCCTTCCAACAGCTCCTTCACTTTGGCCACCAGGTCCGCCACATTGATGGGCTTGGTCAGGAAGTCGTTCGCTCCGGCGTTCAACAGGCGCTCGCGTTGTTGCGGGTTTGCGTCGGCGGTGATGACGATCACCGGGATGTCGCCGGTGCGTACATCGGCCCGCAGGCGGCGCAGCACGCCCAACCCGTCGATGTCCGGCAGGTTCAGGTCCAGCAGGATCAGGTCCGGATTGCTCTCCAGCGCGATGTCGATTCCCGCGCCTCCCTGCAGCGACGACAGCAGGCGCACGCCGCCGGTCGCCTGGAAGATGCGCTGCACCAGCTCGATGTTCGACAGGTTGTCCTCGATGTACAGCACCGTGCTGTCGATCCCCTCAAGGATGCGGGGCACATTGAAGGGCGTGCTGGGCGATTCGTCCGGATGACGGCTCTCGGCCGGCGCCTTTGCGGCAACCAGGTCCACCGTCACCGTCGTCCCTTCCTCCAACACACTGCTGATCTCGAAGCGGCCATTCATCACATCGATCAAGCGCTTGGTCAGCGCCAGGCCCAGGCCCGAACCCTCAATTCCGGACAGCTCGCGGTCCAGCCGGTCAAACGGCCGGAACAGCCGGTCCATCTTCTCCGGCGGGATGCCGATTCCCGTGTCGCGGATGCACGTGCGAATGGTGCCGTCCGTCGTCCGCTCCACCGTGATGTGAATGGATCCGCACTCGCGATTGTATTTGGCCGCGTTGGACATCAGGTTCAGGAAAACCTGGCGCAGCCGGTTCGCGTCCGCCATCACATGAATTCCCGCAAAATCATCCGGGGCCCAATGGACAGCCACGCGGTACTTCTCCATCGTGGGGCGGCACAGTTCGATCACTTCCGCGATGGCCCGGGAGAGCAGCACGCGCTCGGGTGAGATGCTCAGGCGGCCGGACTCGATCTGTGACAGGTCCAGGACCTCGTTGATCAGCGTCAGCAGATGATCGCCGGCCTTGAGGATTTGCGCGACGCAGGCGGCCGACTCGCCGGGCAGATCGTCCAGCTCCAGCAATTGTGCAAAGCCCAGGATCGCATTCATGGGCGTGCGCAGTTCGTGGCTCATGCGGGAGAGGGACTCGCTCTTGGCCCGATTGGCCGCGTCGGCTTCCGCGCGGGCATTGTCCGCCAACTCCTTCAGCGATGACATGCGCCGGAATTGGTCCTGCAGGATGGCGGTGCGATCGGCCACCTTCTGTTCAAGCGACTCGTTGGAGATCTCGAGCGACCGGCGCGTCTCCACCAGTTCGGTGATGTCCACCGCGAAGTTGATCGTCAGCTCCTCGCCTTCGCTCAGCATCATTCCGCCCAACAGGACGTGCACCACCGAGCCATCCGCCCGGCAGTATGCCTTCTCGTAGGGTTCGTAAGCGCGGTCCTGGCGCAGTTGCTCGATGGCGCGGTGATCCAGCTCGGTCATTCCGCCCACGGTGATTTCGCCGGAGGGGATTCCGCCATTCTCCAATTCATGCCGCGTGCGGCCGATCATGCGCAGGAACGCGTCGTTTGCATCCAGGATCACGCCCTGCATGTCCCCGATCAGGATGCCGATCAGGTTGGAGTCGAACAACCGCTTGAAGCGCTTCTCGCTGCGCCGCAGCGCCTCCTCCATCAGTTTGCGGTCGGTGATGTCCTGCACGACGCCGATCACCTCGACCGCGTTCCCCTTCTCGTCGCGCAGGATCTCGCCATACTCGCGCACCCATCGGACCTCGCCACCGGGGCGTATGATGCGATGATCCAACTCGTACAGCGTCCCGTGATCGATGGCTTCGAGATAGCGTTCCTTGACGCCGGGCAAGTCCTCGGGATGGATGCATGAGTAGAAGAACTCCACCGTCCCGGTAAAGTCCTGCTCACCCACGCCGAATATGTCGTAGACATTGGCGGACCAGACGAGCTCGCCCGCCGGATGCAGGATGCACCGCCAGCTTCCCATGTTGGCCACTTGCTGGGCCTTCTCGATGAAGACGCGGTTCTCCTCCAGCAGCCGGTTCGTCTCCAGGCGCTCCGTGATGTCATTCATCCCGCCGATCACGCGGATGGGATTGCCGAGCTCATCGCGGATGATCGCCCCGCGGTCCACAACATGTGTGTACACGTTGTCGCCGCGCATGAAGCGATACTCCTGTGTCCACTCATGCCGGCCCGTTTCCAGCGCCTCATGAAGTGACTCCACCACCCGCGTCGCATCGTCGGGGTGAATGCGGTCCCGCCACCATTGCAAGGACGCGTCGATCCCGGTATGCTCATAGCGCAGCATGGTGCTGATACCCTCATTCCAAGCCAGCTTGCCGGTCTGGATATCCCATTCCCAAATGGCATCGTGCGACGCCCGCGCCAACGCGCGAAAGCGTTGCTCATTCTCCACCAACTCACGACGGGCGTTTACCCGGTCGGTGATGTCATTGAGGCCCCCGATCATCCGGTAGGCCTTGCCGTCCGCATGCCGCAGGATCGTCCCTTGGTCGTGCACGTAGGCGAACGTGCCATCGACGCGGCGGAACCGGTAGACATGACTCCATCGGCTGTCGGTCCCTTCAACCGCCCGGTCCAGCCCCTCGAGCACCTCATCGCGATCCTCCGGATGAATCAGGTCGCTCCACCACCCAATATCCACGACGCGATAGCCTGTTATGTGGCCGAACAGACGGTTGATCCCCTCGCCCCACCACAAGCCGTTGGTGTCCAGGTCCCAATCCCAGATGGCATCGCTGGTGGCCGTGACGACGGCCTCCAGCCGGTCGCGGTACGTTTCCAGGGCCCGCGCCGCCTCCAGGTTGGCGGAGATGTCATGGGCCAGAACGAGCAGGCAGGGCCGTCCCTCCACCTCCAACCGCTCCCAGATGATCTCCACATCCAGCACCCTGCCGCCCTTCGTGCGGTGACGGGTGCGCGTGCTCTCTGCGCCATATTGGCTGTCACCGGGCCGGGATTTGACATACTGGCGCGTCGGCTCGACCTCCTCCTCGGGCCGGATGTCCAGGATCGTCATCCCCAGAAACTCCTGCCGCGAATAGCCATAATGCCTCATCGCCGCGGAGTTTACATCCACAAACGCAAAGGTCTCCACATCAAAAACCCACATGGGCAGCGGCGAGCGCTCGAACAGCAGCCGATACGTCTCCGGACCCAGGTCCCGGGGAGGCGCGGTTTTGCGGCTGCTGGCGGTAGGCTCCAAGGGATTGGGCTCCGGCTTGGTCGGCGGTTTCCCGCATGAAGGGGGCAGGTTCAGGCATGGCCGCGGAGCCATGCGATGGCAAGCGTTAGGGGGGCCTGCCCCCCTTTTTTTTCCGTTAGGGCGCGCAACAAGTCTTGCCCAGCCCACCAACTCTGTGCCATCCGTATGTATTGATTTGAATTTTTCTTGGTGGGGATTTCTGGGCCCCGCGAGACTGGAAGCAGGCGATGACCGAGGAGCGGCGCCAAAGCCCCCATGTCAGGATTCTCGTCGTAGAGGACAACAAGCAGAACCGCGAACTGCTCGTGCGCGTCCTGCATCGCTGGGGGTATGAGCAGGTCGAATGCCTCGGCGATCCCCGCGAATTCATGGACCGCTACCGCGCCACAGAGCCGGAACTGGTCTTCGTAGACTATCGAATGCCCTATCTCAGCGGCGTGGAGTTGATCGGGTTGATGCGCGAGGAGCCCGGCGCCTTGGAGCGCAGCCGCGTGGTGATGCTGACCGGGGACAGCGGCGCCTCCCTGGCCCAGGAGATTGTGAGTCAGGGGGCCTCGGCGGTCATCACCAAGCCCTACGTGCTCAACGACCTGAAGGAGCTCCTCGAGCGGCTGGTGAAGGAGCTGCACGGAAGTCAGGCGGAGAGCTGAGGCTGGTGCCAAGGCGCTCACCCGCCGTATCAATCTTCCTGATTGACGATGTGGCACAAATTGCCCTTGCGCGCGAGGCGGGCCTTTGCAAGCGTCCCGGCCCCTTGACGGAGGGATTTCCGGGCGTATTGTGCCCATGAATCCCGCTTTTCAAGGGTCCTAAGTGGTGCCAATTCAGGGGTGTAGCTCAATTGGCAGAGCGGCGGTCTCCAAAACCGTAGGCTGGGGGTTCAAGTCCCTCCACCCCTGCCAAGACTGGTGGATCATGAGCATGGCTGGGTCTTCTGCAGACCGGTTGGGAACTGTACAGCGTTCGGGGAGCAAGCCCGCCAAGACCGGCGGGGGGAATCCCTTCACCCGCCTGAGCGTGTTTTTTCGCGGCGTGCGGACGGAGATGGGCAAGGTTGCCTGGCCTTCGAAGGAAGACCTGAAGACCTACACGATCGTCGTGTTCGTTTCGACTGTGCTTTTGAGTGTCTTGATGGGAGTGTGGGACCTTTTGTTGGCTTACTTGCTCCAGCAATTCCTGCTGATAGGCGCCTGAGTGATCCACGGCCCGCAGAGAGAAGAACAGGATACCGGACCCCTATGAAGTGGTACGCCGTCCATACCTACTCCGGCATGGAGAGGACCGTCAAGAAGGACATCGAGCACCGCGCCTCCGTCGAGGGGCTGCGCGACCGCTTGGGCGAGGTCATCGTCCCCGAGGAACGCGTCGTCGAGATCAAGGACGGCAAGAAGCGCGAGCGCTCGACCAACATCATGCCGGGCTATGTCTTCGTCGAGATGCACGAGGACGAGGAGCTGTTCAAGCTCATCGAGGAGATCAAGGGCGTCTCCAGCTTTGTGGGCGCCGGTTCCTCCCGCACGCCGCTGAGCGAGGACGAGATCGCCAGCATCCGCGGCCACGTCGAGGAGAAGAAGGACCGGCCGCGCGCGGAGATCAAGCATCGCCTTGGCGACCAGGTGAAGGTCATCGAAGGGCCCTTTGCCAACTTCGTCGGCACCATCGACAACATCGATTTCGAGAAGGCGAAGTTGCGGGTGCTGGTTTCAATTTTCGGGCGCAGTACCCCGGTGGAGTTGGATGTACTGCAGGTGGAAAAAACGAGCTGAGGCAGGCTGACCGTCTGTCGATCCGAAGACAAGGAACAACCCGATGGCCAAGAAGAAACCCGTCGCCCTGATCAAACTGAACTGCCCGGCCGGCCAGGCCAACCCCGCGCCCCCCGTGGGCCCGGCCCTTGGCCAGCATGGTGTCAACATCATGGAGTTCTGCAAGCAGTACAACGCGCGGACCAAGGACCAGGCGGGCCTCATCATCCCCGCCGTGATCACGGTCTACTCCGACCGCAGCTTCACCTTTGAGCTGAAGACGCCGCCGGCGTCGGTCCTCATCCTCAAGGCCGCCAACAAGCCCAAGGGCTCCGGCGTCCCCAACAAGGACAAGGTCGGCACCATCACCAAGGCCCAGGTGAAGGAGATCGCCGAGAAGAAGATGCGCGACCTCAACGCCGCCTCCATGGAAACGGCCGCGAGCATGATCGAGGGCACCTGCCGCAGCATGGGCATCACGGTCGTCGAAGCTTGAGAAGGCTTGAAATCATCACGGGCAAGGTGCCCGTGCTACTTTAAGTGGGAGGCCGTCCAGGCCGCTCGAACCACAGGAGAACAAGATGGCAAAGCATGGCAAGAAGTACAATGAAGCGGCCAAGCTCGTCGACCGCGAGAAGCGCTACGAGCTGGCGGAAGCGGTCGCGCTGCTGCGCAAGCTGACCTACGCCAAGTTCAACGAGTCTGTGCAGCTCGACATCCGCCTCGGCGTCGATCCGCGCAACCAGGACCAGCAAGTGCGCGGCAACGTCGTCCTGCCCCATGGCACCGGCAAGAATGTGCGCGTGGCGGTCTTCGCCAGCGGCGAGAAGATTCGTGAAGCCCAGGAAGCCGGCGCCGACATCGCCGGTGGCGAAGACCTCGTCAAGAAGGTCCTGGAAGGTTTCCTTGATTTCGACGCCGCCGTCTCCACCCCGGACATGATGCGCCACGTCGGCCGCCTCGGCAAGGTCCTCGGACCCCGCGGCATGATGCCCAACCCCAAGGTGGGCACCGTCACCACGAACGTCGCCGACGCCATCCAGAACCTGAAGGCTGGCCAGGTCGAGTACCGCCTCGACAAGACCGGCATCGTGCACGTGCCGGTTGGCAAGATGTCCTTCACCGATGAGCAACTGGTCGAGAACGCCCAGACGCTGCTGGACGCGCTGGTCAAGGCCAAGCCGTCTGCAGCCAAGGGGACCTACATGCGGTCCATCACCTTGAGCACGACCATGAGCCCCGGCGTCCGTTTGGCCGCTCCGGATCAGAAGGCTGCCAAGGCGGCGTAAGTTTGTAGAGTGATGATTGATTTTGCCGCGAAGGGCCCCATGGTCCAAGTGGCGTGAAGGTGCAGGACCCAATACACCCACGGTGGTCCTAGACAGCTGGAGTTCCGCCCCTTTCCCGGGGGCGGACGAAGAATGGGTCGGCAAGACCCCTCCCGCCGAGGCCTGTGGCTCCCTCCGATCGGAATCCCGCATCTCGCGGTTTTCGGAGCGCCCGGGTTGGATGTCGCAAGACCCGGGTATCCGAAAGGAGGTGAGACCAAATGGCCAAGATGGGAAAAGCTGCAACAAAGCGACGCGGCCGTGCCCCGAAGGTGGAGGCGGTCTCCGAGCTGGAGAAACTCTTCAGCTCCGGTGACGGCATTGTCCTGTTGAACAACAACGGGCTGACGCTGGGCCAGATGACGGCCCTGCGCCGCCGTCTGCGCAACAAGGGCGTCGCCGTCAAGGTTGCCAAGAACACGCTGCTCAAGCGTGCGCTGGCAAGCACCGGTTATGACACAGAGGGCCTCGCAGACCGCGACAAGCGGACACTGGATGGCGTCCTCTCCGGACCGACGCTGATCGCTGTCGGCCTCGAGGATCCCGTGACCCCCGCCAAGGAAGTCCAGGGGTTCATGAAGGAGAACGAGGAAGCGCGCCTGGAGATCAAGGGCGGGCTGCTCGAGAAGAAGCTTCTGACCGCCGCCCAAGTGGACGAACTGGCGAAGTTGCCAGGGCGCGAAGAGCTCATCGCCCGTATGTTGGGCAGCATGAACGCCCCGGCCCAGAACACCGCCGGCGTCCTGTACGCCTGCGTGGCGCAGTTCGGCTACGCGCTGGCGGCCTACCAGCGGAAGCTGGAGGAAGCGGCGTGAGGGAAGGATGAAGGATGAAGAAGCCAGAATCCTGAGCCTGATCCCCGAAGACAGAAGCTTCCCGGCGAGCCGGGATTGAGAATCAAACCCCTGACCTATCTCACTTTGCGCGATGCGCGACTCTGATTAGGAGAGAGTTTCATGGCACTTACGAACCAGGAAATCATTGAAGCCATCAAGGTCAAGCCCTTGATGGAAGTTGCCGAGCTTGTCAAGCTGTTCGAGGAGACCTTCGGTGTCTCCGCTGCCCCGGCCGCCGTGGCCGTGGCTGGCCCGGCTGGTGGCGGCGCGGACGCCGCTCCCGCCGAGGAGAAGACCGAGTTCACCGTCGTCCTGAAGGACGCGGGCGACAAGAAGATCAACGTGATCAAGGAAGTTCGCGCGATCACTGGTCTTGGGCTGAAGGAAGCCAAGGACCTGGTCGAGGGCGCCCCCAAGGAAGTCGTCAAGGACGTTTCCAAGGAAGACGCCGAGAAGTTCAAGAAGCAGCTTGAGTCGGCTGGCGCTGTCATCGAGCTGAAGTAAGTCCGTCTGGGGGCCGCGGCGCCTTGGCGCTGCGGCCCGCTGCTGGTGGGGGATCCTCTCCGTGGCCGTGATCGGCCTCCTGCCCTCGGGCGGGTCTGCGGGGAAAGGTCCCCTTCCCGCGTTTCGATCGTCCCCTCCAAGGGGTTCTTTTTCGGAACGCCAATTGCTTGCAGTTTGTCGAGAGGATTCGCTTGACGCGGCTGATTCACGACTCCAGAGTCCCAGATTCGAGGGTGACGGTGTTCCTTCCACGAGTCACCGAGGGAATGGTTTGTTTCAGGCACCTCCGATCATCTAGACTTCTGCTGCTCCAGCCCTGACGTTTCGCCTCCCCGAGGAGGGGAGTGATACGTTTGGGCCTCCCGCTGTGATGAAGGCGATCACCCTGCCCGCCGGACCCGGTCACTTCGAACCCTCCAAGCGCCCGCCCATCCCGATTTGCCCCCAACCCTTAGTTTCGGTCTTTAGGAGCCACGCCCCATGCTGAAGACGCTTCCCACCGCGCCTCCCCGGGACACCCGCCTGTCGTTTGCGCGCATCCCCGAAGTCATGGAGATGCCCTACCTGTTGGAGACGCAGAAGCAGTCCTACGCGGACTTCCTGCAATATGAGATTGCGCCCGACCATCGCGACAACAAGGGCCTGCAGGAGGTCTTTCACTCGGTGTTCCCGATATCGGCGCCCAGCGATTTCTCCACGCTGGAATTCGTCGAGTACACGTTCGGCACCCCCAAGTATTCGGTCAAGGAGTCCATCGACCGGGGGATGACCTTCGCGGCGCCGCTCAAGCTCAAGCTCCAGCTCATCGTTCGCGAGATGAACGAGGACACCGAACTCGTCGAGATCAAGGACATCAAGGAGCAGGAGGTCTACATGGGGGAAGTGCCCCTGATGACCGACCAGGGGACCTTCATCATCAATGGCGCCGAGCGCGTCATCGTCTCCCAGCTCCACCGTTCTCCGGGCGTCAGCTTCTCCACGGCCACCCACCCCAATGGCAAGCTCACCTACAGCGCGCGGATCATCCCCTACCGCGGCGCGTGGGTGGAGTTTGAAATCGATATTTACGGCGTCATGTACGTCATGATCGACCGCAAGCGCAAGATCCCCGCGACCACCTTCCTGCGCGCGTTTGGCTACAACAACGACGAGAAGATGGCCGAGGAGTTCTTCGAGTGCGAGACGGTCAAGCTCGACGACTTCTCCGCGGGCCTCACGGAGGTCGAGCACCTGCACGAGTTCCTCGGCGTGGAGTACGCAGAGACCGTGCTGGACGACGCGGGCAAGACGATCATCGAGCGCGGCCAGAAGGTCACGAAGAAGTCGCAGGAAGCCCTGCGCAAGGCTGGCTACGAATCCGTCCAGCTCTCCATCGGCGAGGCCTACGACAAGCTGGTCGGCCGCATCCTGGGCAAGGATGTCATCGACGAGGAGACGGGCGAGATCCTGGCCGAGACCTTCGACATCATCACCAGCTCGCTGCTGCGCCGCATCGCGCAGACCGACATCCGCAAGGTGCGCGTCGTCAAGCTGGAGAACCCCGAGTCCCCCGGCCCGATCATCAACACGCTCAACAAGGACAAGATCCGCACGGAAGAGGACGCGGTCGTCGAGTTCTTCAAGAAGATGCGTCCTGGCAACCCGGTCAGCTACATGGCCGGCCGTCGCCTCATGGAGGAAATGTTCTTCGATGTGCGCCGCTATGACCTCGGGGCCGTCGGCCGCTACAAGGTCAACAAGCGCTTCTACAACGTGGGCACCGGCACGGGCGACCTGTCCAACCGGCTTCTCACCATCGCCGACCTCATCCATGTGATGAAGCACCTGGCGAAGCTGGCGGCGGAGGAAGTCGACGTCGACGACATCGATCACCTTGGCAACCGCCGCGTGCGCTGCGTTGGCGAGCTTCTGCAGAACCAGATCCGCATGGGTCTGGCGGAGATCGAGAAGACCGCGCGCGAGCGCATGTCGATCGTCGACCTGGAAAACATGCTGCCGCAGAACCTGATCAACGCCAAGCCGTTGGTCACCGCCGTTCGCGACTTCTTCGGCCGCAGCCAGCTCAGCCAGTTCATGGACCAGACGAACCCGCTGGCCGAGTTGACGCACAAGCGCCGCCTGTCGGCCCTCGGGCCCGGTGGCCTTTCCCGTGACCGCGCCGGCTTTGAAGTGCGCGACGTCCACCACACGCACTACGGCCGCATCTGTCCCATTGAGACGCCGGAAGGCCCGAACATCGGCCTCATCAGCTCGCTGTCGACCTATGCGCGCATCAACCGCAACAACCGCCTGAAGCGCCTCATCGAGCTGCGCGCGCCGGAAGTC
>CAZVAQ010000074.1:0-16899 GCA_964625145.1 uncultured Candidatus Sumerlaeota bacterium | reverse complement strand
GCGCTCGATCCGTCCACGCCACACGTCATCGCGCGTCGCCAACATCCCGATCATCACCAAGGGAAAGAGGCACCACGCCACGATCCCCGCGCCCATTCCCCATCGCCACCACACGGTTCCCAATCCCCACAAGGCCGTGACCAGAACCCACCAACTGAAGATGGGATAGTACCGGGGATGGGCGATCATGAACAACGCCAACGCGGCAAAGCCCAGCACCATGAAGACCAGCCCCAGGCCCCACGACGCAATGCGCCGCGGCCAACCGCGCAGAACAAACCCCTGTGCCGCCGCCACGAGGAACAAAGGACCCAGCATGATGATCGACGCGAATACCAACCGCCCCTCGTAGGCGCTCTTCAGCTCCGCGACGACCACCGCCATGAAGAGCAACCAGCCAATCGACAAAGCGACGCGGACCAACAGCGACTCGCGCTGCTGTCCGGCGGTGAGAGTTGAAGTGGCGCTCGTCTCGCTCATTAAAGTTTCTCCAGTCAAGGTGACTATACTCCCTATGGCTCATCGTGATTGATTATTCCAAACCCCAGCCGAATCCGGCAAGATTCCACCCCTCCCCGTCCATTCGTTCCATTTGTTCCACTGGTGAACTTTCCGTCCCGGCGTCCCCCATCGCAACCGGGAATGGTGTGCGGTGTCGGCCGTGATGGCGCTGCGCGGCTCGCCGCGTCGCTCACCGACCCTCGCCGGAGGCTTCCACCCGCCCCATGCCCGCTTCAATTCCCTCCCCCACCGCGCCGCATGTCCTAACGGCGCCCCTCCTGAATCCCCATCAATCGTGGTGGGCCGATCTGTGCCGCGATGATGGGCGCTCCATTCTCTCCCTCCTCCAAATGGAAGCCTCCGGCGGGCGTCATCAACGGTCGGTGTACGAATTGTTCGCCGAGATGGAGGAGAAGGACGGCCATCTGTTTTCCGTGCTGTCCACACGCATCAATGGCCTGCTGGGTTTGCCGCGCACTGTCCAGCCACACGCCGACACCGATCGCGCGCGCCGCACGGCATCGCTTGTCGAGGACGCCCTCGCGCGCATTCCGCGCATGGAGGCACTGCTGCGCACGCTGGCCGAAGGCATCGCCCGCGGCTTTGCCGTCGTCGAGTTGCTGTGGGGTTACGATGCACGCGGCCGCCTGGTGCCGGTGGATTGGATCGCGCATCCGCAGGAGCTCTTCCTCTTCGATGCGCGCGGGCGATTGCACCTGTTGGTGCCGCCCTTTCGCGGCAACGACGTCAGCGATCCGGTGCAGGAACCGCTGACGTTGGCGGCCGGCCGCGGCGTCGTCCCGGCCGAACGCGCCGTTGCCGCGCCCGTGCGCAAGTTTCTCGTCCTCGCCTTCGGCCGCGACGCGCGCAATCCCTACGGCCGCGGATTGTGCCAGCGCGCCTACTACTATTCGAACTTCAAGCGCGCCGCGTTGCGCCAATGGGCCATCCACAACGAACGCTATGGCGCGCCCACCGCCGTGGCCACCTACGCGCCCGGCACAACGGAGGACGATCGCCGTCATTTGCTGGAGGTGCTCGAGTCGCTCCAGACCGAGGCCGGCATCGTCGTTCCGGAGACGATTCGTCTCAACCTGCTCGAAGGCACCGCGCGCGCCAGCGATGGCCGCTCGTTTCGCGACCTGGCCGATTGGTGCAACGACGAGATCAGCCGCATCGTTCTCGGCGCGACGCTTTCCACCAATGAAGGCCGTCGCAGCGGCAGCCTCGCGCTGGGCAGCGTGCACGACACCGTGCGCCAGGACTATGTCGAAGCCGACGCGCGCCTGCTTTCCGATGTCATCACGGGACAACTCGTCCGCTGGATTGTAGACCTGAACGAAGGTGAGTCTTCGCCCGCGCCGCGATGGCTCATCGATTCCACGCCGCCGGCGGACCTGGAGGAACAGATCCGCGTCGACCGCGAGCTCGTGCGCCTGGGCGTGCCGCTGCCGCTGTCGCACTTCTATGCGCGCTATGGCCGCACCGCGCCGCGCGCCATCGAGGAGACGCTGCAGTACGACGACGCGAACCTGTTCCAATACCATCTGCGCTACGGCGTGCTGACGGTCAACGAAGTCCGCGCGCGCCTGCATCTGCCGCCGGTTCCATGGGGCAATCGCCCCACCGGCGAATCAGATGTTGCCGCAACGTCCCTCCCCACAAATCCACCAGGAGGTTGGCCACGCGAGGAAAGCGCCGAGGAGCACGCCGACCCCAGCGAGCGCATCAACGAACCAGAACCGAATGAGAGATAGGAATCAGGAACTGGAAATCAGACTGTCGTGTTCGTCCGTGTTTTCCCCCCAAGACCACAATCCCCAAAAAGGAGCCCCACCATGCCACAACAGCAAACCCCATCCCCACCGGAGGTGTTGGACGTCGAAGTATTTCGCGCCGGCGATTACGGCCCGCGCGGACGCTATGGCGAGGATGACCTTGATGTCATCGCCAACGATTATTCGCCGCAACGCCATGAAGCGCCCGTCACGCTCGATCATCGCCAGGACGGCCCGGCCGACGGTTGGGTCGCGCGAATCCGCCGCGTGGGCGATCGCCTGGTGGCAACGCTGACCGGACTCTCGCCTCGCCTGCGCGAACTGCTCGCCACCGGCGCCTATCGCAAGCGCAGCGTCGAACTGTACCGTCACCACCGCGAGACGCGTCGTCCATACCTCAAGGCGGTCTCGTTCCTCGGCGCCGCGGCGCCGGAGGTAAAGGGCCTCGCCGATCCCATCTTCATGGAGACTTCGCCCGACACCATCACCTTCACGGAAGACCACGAACCCAAAACAACGCACGACACCGATTCCGCAAACAACTTTGCGGAAAGCATGCGCGAACGACTGATGCGATCCCGCCGTTGGCGTCCCTCCTGGCAGGAAAGCGGCCTACTCGCTGTCTTCACCGCCCTCGGACCCGGCGATCACAGTGAAGCACTCTTCACCATCCTCTCTGAAGAGCCGCCGCCGGTTGCCTTTGGCCCCGCCGAGATGATTCCGGCCTCCGAATGCGAAGACAACCTCCACTGCTTCGTCGGCGATCCATCACCCGAATCCCTCCAACGCCACCACCGCGCCCTCGCCTTCCTCGCCACCCACCCCGCCCACACCTACGCCGAAGCACTCCTACATACTTCGGCATAATCCGGAAACCAACCATTCGGTGCTGATTATTCATAATTCATCCTTCATCCTTCGGAGCCCCTTATGTCCAACTACGTTCTTGATCAAGCTTTTCGAGTCGAGGAATCCAATGGCATCGAACGCCGTCGCGTTGTGATCTTTGGCGACAACGCGGGCGGTTGCAAATACCCGCCGGCGGCAAACGCATTTGGTGTCCTGGGCATCACCGTGCACAGCCAGACACGCGCCGGCAAATCCATCGCCGTGCGGCGCTTGGGCATCGCACCGGTCGAAGTGACCGGCCCGGTCGTGCGCGGTGACTTCCTGACGGTTGCCGACAACCAAGGCCGCGCGCAAAGCGCGCCGTGTCCCTCGGTCACCACCGGCGCTGGCGAGGCCGGCCTGCGGTGGCGCCTGCGCCGTCCATCCTTTGGCGGACACGCCAGCGCCATCCAGATCGCCGTTTCCGGCTCCAACACTCCCCTGAGTATCACGGTCACATCCAGCCTGGTTCGCGTTGACGTCGAGACTGATGGCTCCGGCGATCCGGTGTCCACCGCTGCGGAGATCGCCGCCGCCGTCAATGCCCACGCCATCGCCAGCCAGATCGTCCGCGTCACGCTGCTTGGCGAGACAGGATCCGGCTCACCCGGCAGCGTCACTGCTTCCTTCTCGCTGAACTTCCAAAGCATCAACGCCTTTGCCATCGCCCAGGAAGACGCCAGCTCCGAAGGCGACGTCATCAATGCGATGCTGATACAAGGATGAAGGCTGAAGAAATGCTTCATCCCGGAGCCTTGTCCGAAATCCACCAGTTCTGAATCCTGATTCTTGACTTTTGCTTTTTTAATTTTGAATCCCCAGGAGCTCCCATGCCTTCCGTGTCTCAAGTCCACTCCGACGTCGCCCTTGCAAACGTCTCCATCGCCTATCGCAATCCCGGCTTCATCGCCGCGCGTGTTGCGCCGGAGGTGATGGTCCGCCGCCAATCCAACCGCTACTTCATCTACGATCCGACGCGCGATGCCCTTCGCCCGACCGATGACCAACGCGCACCCGGCGCGGAAGCGCACGAGGTCGACTTTGACCTCAGCACCGATTCCTACTTCTGCGATGACCACGCGTTGGAATCCGCCATCCCGGACGAGGAGCGCGACAACGCCGACGCGCCGCTGCGCCCGGAGGTCGAGCGTGTCGAGTTCCTCAGCGACCGCATCCTCCTCAACCAGGAGATCGCCCTCGCCAATCTCCTGCGCAATCCCGCGTCGCTCCCCAACACCGAGTTCACGCTCACCACCGAGCAGTGGGACCACGAGGACGTGGACCCTGCCGCCGACATCGAGACGGCCCGCGGCACCATCGTTGGCGCCATCGGCCTGCGGCCAAACATTCTCGTCCTGCCGCACGACGTGTACACGGCAGTGCGCCACAATCCGCAGATCGTCGAACGCGTGAAGTACACGCGGCTCGGCCTCCCCGGTCCCGGCGAGTTGGCCGAGTTGTTCGACGTCGACGAGGTTCTCGTCCCGCGCGCCACGCGCAACACCTCCTCCATCGGCGCCGCGCCGGTGTTGGAAAGCATCTGGGGCAAGGACGCGCTGCTCCTGCATGTGCCGCAACGCGCGGGCCTGAAGACACTGGCGCCGGTTCTCAGCTTCGTCTGGTCCCAGGCACAGGGAAGCCTCCGCGGCCACGCGGTGACGACCTGGCGCGAGGAGCGCCGCAAGGCCACCATGGTGCGCGTGCAGAAGTACTACGACCAGAAGCTCGTCGCCCCCGCCGCCGGCTTCCTCTTCCGCAACGCCGTGTCGTAACGACAGTTCCTCGTTCCTGGTTCCTCGTTCCTCGTTGTTCTGAGCACAAATCATCGGAGTGGCCATGCCCAGCCCCCATGCGCCACTCCATCCACCATCTTCTCTTTATCCTTCATCCTTTATCCTTTATCCTTCAAAGGCTCCTTCCATGCCCGACCTGCTCGGTCTCCACACCCTTCTCTCCCCCGAAACCCTTCTCGCCTTGTGCGATGACGACAACGACGGCACGCCCGACAGCGGCGTGTTGGAGGAAGCCATCGCCTCTGCAACGCGCGAAGTCCGTCGCGCCGTCGCCGGTGTCGTGCAAGTCCCGCAGGACGCGCCTCTGCCACCGATGTTGATGGACATCGTGCGTACCCTCTCCATCGAGCGGCTCTACGAGCGGCGCCGTGAAACATTGCCGGGTCCCTGGCGCGATCGATCGCACCGCGCGCGCTTGTTGCTCGCCGAGGTTGCCCGTGGCGAGCGCCCGGTCGAAGGCGCACCAACGCCCGCCCGGCGCATCGCCAGCACCGTGCAGCCGGACCAGCGCGTCCACACCGCCGGCAAGATCACCCTCTGACACCTCCCGACAGGAGCACCATCATGCCTGCCAATTGGTCCAACAGCGCCGCGGTCATCGAGGCCGCCCTGCGCACGATCCTGCCGGATCACTTCGTCATGATGCTCCCCGGTGGCATTGCGGAGGCGCGCCGCGTCGAACCGTTGCGCACTCCGGCAATTCTCTTCGGCCCCGTCGCGATGGACGGCACCAACGCGGGCAATGGTCATGGCGGACCCGTCCGGCGCTGGCACATCACCATTGTCGACGGCGAGCTGCAATCACCAGCCAGCCGCCGCGAGCGATTGCTCGATTCCGCCGGATCGATCCGCACGACTCTTCCATCCGCCCTGCATGCCGACGGAGTCACCGCGCTCGTCTTTCGTGAGCGACTTCTCTCGACCGCATCCATCCTGAACGCGTGGGAGATGGAGTTGCTCGAATACCTCGCCGATCCCGCGCTCGCCCCGCCGGTCGTCGGCAGCGGCCTGGAATTGCTGGGCACGTTGGAGTCCGCCTGGATTTCCGATTCGCTCACCGGTGAGCTCGCCATCGGCGCCACGGTTCCTTCCTTTGGCGAAGTTATCGTGCTGGAAGCAAGTGGCGGTTCTCCTCGCGTGGGCCTGGGCCGCGTCGTGGATGTGGCATCGCTTACCGTCGAATGCCAGTTCGCTCCCGGCACAACCCACGCCGCCGGCTCCGCGGTCTATCGCGTCACGGACGCGGTGCATCTTCCAACCGTCCCGTCACCTGCTGCATCGGGCCCCGCGTCGCGTCGCTCATCGGATGCAGAACTCCCCGCCACCAGCACCTACTCCGCGCGTCTCGGCGCGGCCGGTGTGTGGCAACGGCCACTGCGATTCGCGCCACTGCCACTGATCGCGGCGCGCGACATCGCGGAAAGCCTCATCGCCTTGGCCCCCGGTCCCCTGCTCTTCATCGATGAATGGCGGCGTCCGTTCGATGCGGAACTGTCAACGCCCCCCGAATGGATTTCCCTCGGCGACAATTGGGGCGCCGCCAGCTTCACCATGTCGAGCACCCAAGAAGACGAATAACCCTCTCACCAACCACCACCGTCCTTCATCCCCCTCCACTCCGTCCACACTGTCCACCTCGTCCACCCCTTCATCAAGTATCAAACCCCCGGCGAAACATCCGCCGGGGGTTCTTGGGTCCATCGTGTTTGCCATCCGCCTCAGCGCCGGCGCGCGGGGCGTCGCGGCAGTTGCGGCAGACGGATCGTCGGCTGCGTCATCACATTGTAGAGCTGCTGCGCGTCGGCGATCTTGCTGTTCAGGTCCTCGCCACCGACAAGCTGCCCGAGTGTCGGATCGATCTCCAACGCCGCGCGATAGGCGTCGATGGCGCGGCGGGCGTTCTTGACCGTTTCCTGGCGGTAGCTGATGCCGGTCGTGCGTTGGTTGATGTCCGCCGAGCGCAACTGGTCGTGGTTGCGACGCGCCTCGGCCAGGTACTGGTCACCCAGCGCTGCGATCTGGCGCGCCTGTTCGCGGGCCTGCTTGGCCTGCCGCTCTGCCTCGATCTGCGAGCGAGCCATCAGGTCCGAAGCGGCCTGCACCAGGTCCGGAAAACGTTGGTTGACGGGATCGTTGGCGAACAGTTGCGCGGAGCGACGCGCCAGGACGAACTGTCCCGTCTGGAATGCCTCGGTGGCTTCCGCCAGGGATTGCTCCGCGCGCGTGCGCACAAACTGCAACGCCGTGGCATTGTCCGGCGCCTCATCCAGGATCGCGTTCGCCTCGCTCAATGCCAGCGTCCCAAGACCCTGTGCCTCCAGGTCGCGAAGCAGTGCCGCGCGGGCATCGTAATCATCCGCCGGCAGCGCGCGCACCTTTTGCTCGTAGCGCAGGTGGAACAGCGGGGTGGGATCGGTCTCCGGCAGGACGTCGACAAGTTGCTCGTAGGTCGCGATGGCGCCGTCGATGTCTCCGCCCAACGCCAGGTCCTGGGCGCGGCGCTTCATGGCCGACTCCAGGCGCGCGTTGTAACCCAGCGCGTAGAAGCTCGACCAATCCTTCAGCTTCAGGAAGTAGGGAATCGCCTCGTTGCGGCGGTTGAGCGACCACAGGATGTCTGCCGCCTGGCGGTTGAGCTCCAGGTCATTGGGCCGGTCATTCAGTTGGCTCTGGACCGCGCGCAGGACCTCCTGGCGGTCGCGCGGGTCGCTGGAATTCTTCAGCACCAACAACAATCCATCGTACGCACGGCGGTTGTTCGGATCCAGGCGCAGCACTTCGCGGTAATAACGCTCGGCGCCGGAATTGTCCAGCCGGTCCATGCGATGTTCGGCCCAGTCCATGTACAACTCAACCTGGATGCGCTGTGCTTCCTCGCGCTGTTGCGGGCTGGGGTTGCTGTCCAGCACACGCTGCAGGATGCGCTCGGCTTCGGCGTGCTGGTCCTGCTCGATCAACTCGCGGGCTTGCTGGATGTTGCTGTCCTTCTCGCGATGCTGCGTGCGTTGTGCCTCTGCCTGTTGCTCGCGCAGGCGCGCCTGCGCCTTCTCCATCCCGGCGCGTGCCTCGGCATTGCGGGAATCGAAGCTCAGCGCGCGCTGGAACTCCGCCAACGCGCGGTTCAGGTTCCCGGCGGTCAGGTATTGGTTGCCCAGGATCGCGTAGTCCGTCGCGTCGTCCTGCTCGACGATCTCGCGCACCCGGTCGCGCGGGATTTCGATGCGACCGGAGGAGGTGATGAAGGCGATGCGATTGGGAGCACCATCGACGGATTCGATGCGACCCTGGCGGCGCTCGCCGGTGGGGAAGACGATCTCGTCTGCCACAGCGGGTGGGACAATCAAGCCCGTCGCCAACAACGAAAGGATCAAGCGAGTTTTCATGATGGGACTCCTGGGTCCTTTGAAGAAGGAATCATGTGGGGCGGTCGCAGCGGCCTCCAGCCAATTGGACAATCACAAGCGCGCATTCGATCCGCAGGTTTGGCGGCCACTCAACGGCACCCCCGGCCAAGTGGCAATGCGTTTCCGCACACTGCCACCCAGAGGCAGAGGCAAAACCCGCGCCCCATTCCCCGGTTAAAACCCCTTCGGATTGGGATTGTCGGTGTGGCGGGACGCGGCATCGAATCCCAGTTGGAAAGCCAGAGAATGCGAGACCTGAAACGTTGAAATTAGAGAACTTGGAAGCTCAAGTGACGACCGGCGATCCGGGCACCCGAACCTTGGAGGACCAATTCCTTCCGGCCGGCACCTCCGCCCGTGCACGGATCCGCACACTGGTCTACGACAGGAAGGTTCACCAGCGCGACATCTGGCTGGCCCGGTGCCTGCCGTCGGCCTTGGGGCCCGAGGCACAAGTCGCGCGCATGTTCCTGGGGCGCCAATGCCATGGCACCACCATCCGCGATGCGGACCGGGACCCGGCGCTCCCCGCCGAAGGGCGATGCGAATTCGAGGCATGTGACGGCCTCATCACCCGCGAGCCAGGAGTCGTGCTGGCGGTGCGCACGGCTGATTGCGTGCCCATCGTGGTGAGCTGTGCAGCGCAGCCGTGGATCGGAGCGGTGCATGCGGGCTGGCGAGGAACGCTGGCCGGCATTCTGGGGCACTTGCTGGATCGGGCGGTGGCGGATGGATGCCGGGCGCGGGACCTTCATCTGTGGGTCGGACCACACATTCGCGCTTGCCACTATCAGGTTTCGCCACAACTGTGCGACCAATTCGTGCAAGGCTACCCGGAGCGGCAGGCGATGGTGCAGGGTCGTCACCTGAGTTTGTTGGAGGCCAACATCGCCCAGGCGGCCCGCGCCGGTGTGCCGACGGATCAGATCACCGCCAGCCCCCTGTGCACGTTCGAGGGGCAGAATGCGCTCCCCTCCTATCGCCGCGACGGCCAGTGCCGCGGAGAGATCATCACCACAGTAATACTGCTCCCCCGAGATAACCCGCCGGACCAGACTCTGCCCGAGACGTGACGCGCTGATGCCCACTCGCAAGGGGATCCCCGATTCCGCGGACCGCGTGACAGCCATCGCCCTGGATGGCAATTCGCTCATGGCGGCTGTCGTTTCCGAGTCGGCGGATGGTTCGCCCCGGCTGCACGCGCTTCGCCACATGGAGACCGAGGACCTGGTCGAGCGCGTGGATCGCATCGCGCATCCGATCCACATGAATTGCGAGCAGCTTGTCTTTCCCGACCAGCATCTGCTGTCGCAGGCCCTCGGCATCCTGCTGCAGGCGCCGGAGTTTCGCCATCCGCTAGTCGGCGTCCTGCCGCCGGATGTCGTGCACGCCTGGAACGACCAGTCGCCCCAACCAACGGCAGAGCATCCCCGGCGCGTGCTGGCCGGCATTCGCGCCATCCACGACGGCAACCCATTGGGCTATCCCAAGCTCATCTCCTATGATCTCGAGATGCCGGAGAAGGCGACAAATGGCGACGATGGAATTGTGCGCCTGTGGACATGCCGGTTCGGCGATGTGCTCAGCACCGCGGATCAACTGCTGCGCCACGACTTGCCGTTCCTGGGCGTCGTCACGGGGCAGCGGGCATTGCACGAAATCGTTGGCGAGCTTGCACCCGGTGACGCGGACAAGCCGTTTGTGCTGTGCGAGCTGGGGAAGTTGCGCACGACCTACGCGGGAACATTTGCCGGCGGCCGCGCCTTCTCCCACACGATCCCCGTCGGCGTCGCGCGTGATGACAACCGCTACTTCAATTCCTTTGTGCCAACCCTTCCCGTGCTGAAGGAACTGGCGGAATCATCCGGCGGACTCTTCATCCCGCCGGACTACACGCCCACCAGCTTTCTGGATGCCTATCCAGCAACGCCCCAGATGGAGATCACCCGCTTCGCCAGCAACGTTTCGGAATACCTGACGCGCCTGCTGCGCAATGCCGCACGGGCCGATGGCAACGGACGGTCGGCGCGGGTTGTGTTCTCCGGATTGGCCACCGCCATTCCCGGATTGCGCGATCACCTGGAAAGTCGAAGCGGCACCAAGTTGGAGGAGCTTACGCACGAAGCCGTGACCCAGTGGCAGGCGGACGATCCCGCGTTGCTGGATCGCGCGCGCCATCATCTGCCGGCCATCGGCGGTGCGTTGGCGTTCCTGCGCCTGCGCAAGTCACGGCACGGCATCGTCACGCGCGAGCGCCGCCCCCGGCATTTCATGATAACGGGAAATCGCCTGCCGGAAATGGAACCGGGCGTCGTATACGTCATGGATTGGAACCGGCGCGGATAGGTGCGGGCGGGAGGCTTATGCCGTTGAGAGGTTTGTTTCCAGTTGGTGTCATCGTTACGGTTTGGTGTCAACGTTCCAATGAAACCCAACGGGATTCACTCTGGGTCTGGCGGTTCTCGATGGAATAATGCGGCCCGGGAAGTTGCATGGGCCACAACAATGGAGCGGCATTGGCGCGACGCCCGCACCACATTCCATTTTCAGGGCTGATTTGGCTGCGGCGATGGGTGGCCGCGATTCGCCAACAACTATTCGTCGCCGAGCAACACCACCTTGAAGTGACGGTTCTCGAACACGACCGGCAGGCTGCCGCTGTCGTGCCAGACCTCCAACACGGCGTACTTGATGCCCTCGCTTTCGCCGATGGCGCGCAGGCGCTGCTCGTCCACTTCAAGGAAGAGATGCTCCGGGATCTTCTCGGTGTGCTGGTGATCCTCCAGGTGCATGTTCACGAGGTCCGCACGGCGGCGGAATTCCGCGTGGATGTTGTTGTTGAGGACGATCGGGTTGCCGTCGCGCAGCTCGATGAAGGAACCGCGCTCGGAATGCGTGCGCCAACCGGAGCGCAGCGGCGGCGTCAGGAAGACGGTGTCCTTCGGTGTGTTCTCCTGCGCCCATTCCTGCACGCGGATCCAGTCGCGCGCTTCGTTGCGTCCGTCGGCTTCGTGTTGCCGTTCGAGGTTGGCACGATGCTCCACGAACACGGCGAGCACCATCCCCGGCAACGCGATGATCGCGAAGAGAAAGACCGCCCGCACCGGCAAAGGCATGGATCGCAACCACGTGGGAAACCACCGGGTGGACGATTGCAACAGCTCCGCCCCGCGCGCGGAACGGGACATCCATGAAACAAGCAATGAGACGACAACCACCACCAGCGCCGCGCGAAACAGGGTGTGGTCGCCTTCCCATCCCTCCGTCCCCGCGAACGTGAAGGCGAGAAAGAATGGAAGGCCATGCACAAACAACGGCAGGCGGCCGGAAAGCCACATGCCACCCAGCGCCAATGGCACGAACAGGAAGAAGAATCCGATGAAGTCGCCGACGCGGAGCAGCATCATGCGCGCGATGGAGACGCTCTCCAGCACATCCGTCGCCACGATGCCGAGCGCCAACACGCCAAGCAATCCAATCATCCCCAACAGCAGCGGACGCAGGATGGGCACCACGCGCCACGACGCGGCGGCGATGACCAGGAACGACACACCCTGCGCCAGGAAAGCCTTGAACCAATTCTTCGCGGTGGTGCCGGTGTAGTTGGCCTCCAGGAAGATGTGCGGCCCGACGCGGTTGCGCGTCAGCAGGCGCAGCTCCTCCATCGTCAGCGCCAGGTGTTGGGAATCCTCCGTCATCACTTGCGAAGCCGCCCAGTATAGCCCCGCCGCAGCGACCACGGCCGCGATGACGCCACCGATGGCCGAGCGCGCGATCCCGCGCGGATCCGTTGCCAACGCCCACACGCCGAGTATACCCATCATCGGCGCGCAGTAGGTCGCGTTGGGCAGATGAAACTGCGCGCCCACCGCCCACATCAAGGCGGCCAATACAACACGACGATCCAACAACGCGACGACCGCAAAGATGAAGAAGGGGAAGGAGAAGGAGCTGTGCGCGGCGGAAAGGCTCGACCAGCAACTACCCCCCAGCCCCGGATTGATCCACAACATGAAGAACACATTGCAAACGATGGTGAACAGGATGCTGCGTCCCAACCTGTACGCCAGCGCGGTCAGCGCGGTGTGGAAGAGGACCTGCTGGATGACATAGAAGACGAACATCGCGCCGAACAACGGCAACACCGACGACAGCCCAACCACCAGCTCCCACAGCAGGCTGTAATAATTCTCGTGGGCGGCGATCAGCAAGTCCCCGGGGTAGAGCTCCGGATCCAGCCGGTGCTTCAGGTACGGGATGTGCGCGACGCCGTTATACAGGGTCGGGTGAAATCCCCGCAGGAACACCGAGGCAAGGCCCGCCGCCACGCCGATGCCTCCGATGAATTTCCACAGCGTCCGCCCCTCCAGATGCGAGGGTGTCATCAGACCCGCGCACCATTGCTCGAATCCGCGCGCCCAATCCACGGAAGAGCGGTCGTGGCCGGGGCGGGCGGAGTCTTCCATGGATGTGGGCTGCGTGTCGGTCATGTGGGGAAGGAAGCGAGGAGAAGAAGCTCTCCGGAGCCGTGTCCCGCTCGTGATAGAAACGCCTCCCAACGCCCGCAAGGTGAAACGCCGCCACTTCCACGTTGACGATACCCCCCGGCAAGAGTCGGATCGCCCCAAACACAATCACCCGATGCCTCCGGCAGCCGAGACCCGTGCCCGCAGGAGCATCCGCGAGGAAGCCATGATCACCCGGACGCCACCCTGTAATCCACGATTCGCGGGCCTGTTGCGATTGTGCGCTTTGGTAATCACCTGGCTGGTGCTCCAATCTGGGGCGATGGCCGATGATCCACCGCCGCCAAAGACGGTCATTGTGGTGCCGCAGGAAGACGCTCTGGTTGAGAATTCGCAGGCCGCCTTCTTCTTTGAAGGAACCGCCGTCGCGCCGGAGAGCACCGTGGCCGCCGTGCAATGGCGCAACAACGGCGGCTCGTGGCAGGACGCCAACGGTACCGACTACTGGGATTTCGTCGCCACCGAACTCGTCGTCGGCCCCAACCTCATCGAAGTCCGCAGCCGCAACGCCGAAGGGACCAACGGCCTTGCCGTCTCGCGGATCATCTCGCGGAAACCAACGTGGGGGATCGCCTGCGACGAGCCCACGCTGATCACCGATTCAGGCGTGTATGGTTATGACCTGACATATTTCCCCGAGGCGTGGCACGTCTTCCAGGCCCCCGCCCACGGCATCGTCCACGTCGCTTCCACCAACCTGGTTCAGACCGCTTATTGCAACAATGGCACGGGCGGCGGTTTCTTGTTCCTGCATTCCAATCAGTATGCAAACAGCGCCCGGCGGATCATCTACGAAGGCCAGACGCTGCTCATGCGGTCCACGCGGCTTGGAGAGGAATCCCCGGTGGGTGAGTTGTCGATCACCTTTGAACCCGGCACCGTGCAGCCGCAGGACACCTGCGCGACCGCCCGTGAAATCACCGGCCCGGGGTCGTATCACTTCTACAACGGCGGTGAATTCTCAAACCCCTGCCATCCACTGTATCCTCCCGAGGTGAACGACGGCGAGCGCTGGGGCACCGTGTGGTACCGCTTCAAACCGCAAGAGAGCGGCATCTACAAATTCGCCCTGCGCCAGAATCCAACGGGGGAAGGATTCAACGTCATCCAGACCACCGCATGGTTCTTTCTCTTTCCGGGCGACGGTTGTGAGCTTGAATGCGAGGACAGCATTCCATGGGAAACGAGTGACACCGGTGGCTTGCTCGAAGCAGAGGCCGGCACAAGTTATCTCATCGCCCTCACGAACATCTATATCGACGGTTGGATACACAACACCGAAGGATACGGCGTGCTCGATGTCAGCCTCGAGCGCCCTGCGGACACGGGCATCATCTGCAGCGAGGCCACTCCCATCACCGAAGGCGGTGTCATCGATTTCAACACCATCGGCGCCATGAACAGCGACCCCTGCCGCCCCACTTCACCCACGCAATGGTTCACGTACACTTCCCCCGGTGACGGTGTCATCCTGGTCGAGACGTGCGGCCTGGCGTCGTTTGACACGTTCCTCAGCGTCTACAAGGGCGATTGCCCGACGGCCTGCACCAGCCGCGTGGCCATCAACGACGATGCCGCGGGGCCCTGCGGCCTGCAGTCGCGCGTGGAATTCGCCGCGCAGGAAGGCGAGACCTACAAGATCGCCCTCTCCGGCTTTGGCAACGAAGCAGGCGCCGGCCAGTTCCTCATCGACTTCATCGACATGGACGTGATGGTGGGCGACGTCGTCGGCACCGGCACCGTGACCGTCAGCGACGTCACCGCCCTGGCGAACCTGATCGCCAACGGCACGCCGCCGCCGATCTACCTCGGCGACATCAACGCCGACGGAACGGTCAACCAAGCCGACGTGCAGACGCTGGCAGAGATGATCGTGAACAACGCGGAATGATTCTTGGGGAAGGATGGTTTACCACGGAGACACGAAGGGCACGGAGAAAAGGAAGGATAAAGGCTGAAGGATAAATGATAAAGTGGTGCTACACAATGATCGCCCCGATCAACTTGTGTCCATCTCTTGAATCTGGGGGCAGAAGGCTCCTCCTCCGTGCTCTCCGCGCCTCCGTGGTAAATCTGCATGTAAAGAGTTTTCATTGGATCACGGATCTTCTACACAGAAGGAGAATAACAATGCTTTTGCACAAGGAGTTGAGCGAGAAGATCATCGGCTGCTGCATCGAGGTTCATCGCGAGTTGGGACCGGGTTTGCTGGAAGGAATCTACGAGGCGGCGCTTGGTGAGGAGCTTCGCATGGCGGGGATCGCCCATCAACGCCAGCTTCCGCTACCGGTGGTCTACAAGGGAATCGACCTGGGAATGGATTACAGGATCGACGTGATGGTGGAGAGTGAGATCGTGCTGGAGTTGAAGTCCGTCGAGAAATCCCTGCCGCTGCACGAAGCGCAATTGATGACCTATCTGAAACTCTCGCGTCGCAAGCTCGGGTTCCTGCTCAACTTCAACGTCCCACTCATGAAGGAGGGAATAACAAGGCGCGTGATGTAAGACTCGGAATTCACCACGGAGACACAAAGGACGCGGAAGATAGGGAAGGATAAAGGATTAAGAGGTGCTACACAATGATCGCCCCGATCAACTTGTGTCCATCTCTTGAATCTGGGGGCAGAAGGCTCTTCCTCCGTGCTCTCCGCGCCTCCGTGGTAAATACCGTCCCTGCTTCTCTCACTTCTTCCCGTTGTTGAGCTTCGCCAGGACGTTGAAGCTCTCCAGCGTGCGGCCGGTACCTTCGACGATGGCGGTCTCCGGATTCTTCGCCAGGTAAACCGGCAGGCCCGTCTCGCGGCTGATCAGCTCGGGCAGGCCGCGCAGTTGGCTCGAACCGCCCGCCATGCAAATGCCGCGTTGGACGATGTCGCCGGCCAGCTCGGGAGGCGTGCGTTCCAGCGTCACGCGCACCGCGTTCACGATCTGCATCACCGGCTCCTCGAGGGCCTCGCGCACTTCCTGGCTGTGCACCTCGATCGTGCGGGGCAGGCCGCCCATCAGGTCGCTGCCGCGCACGTCCATCACCAGTTCCTCGTCCATGGGGACGGCCGATCCGATGTGGACCTTGATGTCTTCCGCGGTGCGAGGACCGATCTTCACGTTGTACTTGCGCTTCACATGTTGGACGATCGCCTCGTCCATGGCATCGCCGGCACAGCGGATGGATTTGGCCACCACGATGCCGCCGAGCGAGATCACGGCGACCTCGGTCGTGCCGCCGCCGATGTCGATGACCATGCTGCCGACGGGTTCGTCCACGGGCAGGCGCGCGCCGATGGCCGCGGCCATGGGCTCCTCGATCAGGTACACGCGCGCGGCGCCGGCCAGCATGGCGCTCTCGCGCACGGCCCGGCGCTCCACCTCGGTGATGCCGCTGGGGACGCTGACGACGACGCGCGGGCGCGTGACGTAGCGATACCCCCGCCCGGTCAACACCCGGCGGATGAAGTAGTTCAGCATTTCCTGCGTGATGTCAAAATCGGCAATGACGCCGTCCTTCATGGGGCGGACGGCGACGATGTTGCCCGGCGTGCGGCCGAGCATGCGTTTGGCCTCCATGCCGACGGCGACCACCTTGCGGCTGCCGGAGTCCACGGCCACGACGCTGGGTTCGCGCAGGACGATGCCTTCGCCCTTCACAAAGACGAGCGAATTGGCCGTGCCGAGGTCGATCCCCATGTCCAGGGTGAAGACGTCGACGACTTGCTGGAGGGTAATCATGGCGGGTGGTCTCTTCCGGGCCGGGAATGGGAGCAGGATCAACGGGAACCGCGGGCCGTGGAGAAGGCGGAAAAGGGCGTTTGCGGGCGCGGAAATCAGCGTCTGGCGCGGCTTTTCGGGCTTCCCCGGAGCGAGAAGCACCCAGACACGCGAACACCGTCAAGATCAAAGGATGAAGGACAAAGGATGACCCCAATCCTTCACCCCCCTCACTCGCCGTTTCTGAATACCCAAAGCGGGTGATTTTGGGCGAGGCGTGGGCACGAAGGGCCCTTGCGCTTTG
>CAZVAQ010000073.1:0-17364 GCA_964625145.1 uncultured Candidatus Sumerlaeota bacterium | reverse complement strand
ATCAGGAATGCCAAGGTCATCACGGCAGCCATCTCCGTGGCCACGCGGGCGGGTGAGGTGATCTTTGCGAATGATCTGGGAGAGGAGCACAACCGGGTGCTGATCGGGAAATTTCCGGACCGGTCGGTGCACTACATCAAGACGCATCCACGAATTAGCAACCTGAAGGAGTTCCTGGAGAAGATTTACCTGAGGAAACTCGCGCCCGACACGACGACATCGGTCGAATACCTGGACGCGGACGAACTGGACGAGGACTAGACACCGGCGATCGAGGTGCTCGATCAACGCGATCCACCCGGCAGGATCTGGTCTGTCGTGGGATCATGCTGCTGCTGGGAATCCTGCAAATCACTGGGTGGATAGACGAAGACGGGAGGATCGGTCTCGCGGTTGCGTTCGTACACCAACATGTACTTCAGGCGCATGACCTTGGTGAAATCCTTCTCGATCATCTCGCGCAGCCATGGTGGCGCGACCTCGTCGCTCTTTAGTTCGTTGCCCGTGACCCAGTAAAAGTAGTCGTAAATGCCCATGAGGATGAAGTCGGGCGGATCACGCTCCACTTCCACCTTGAGATCATCCATCCATTCCTTGGGGGACCAGGACGCGCGCAGGGGAAGATTGTAGGCGAATCGCGAGGGACCGGAGATGTCCAGGTTGTAGTACACCTGTGGCCGGAATCCGAAGATGAAGACGCGCGGCTTGCCTTCGGGGCCGAACCGGTTGCGGCCGGCGATGTACTCCTGGATGAGTACATCTTCGTAGGGCCTGTAAAGATGGTGGAAGTTGAACCTATTGTAATATTCCTCTGGTTTGTCCTTGCCCTGTATCCAATGCAGTCCCTGGCGGTAGCGGAGGCGAAGTCCAACGAGCATCGCGTCGGACTTCACCCACGCGGCAATCACGCCGAACAGGAGAAGCCAGGCAATGATGCGAACAGGTTTCCGCTCGATGGGCCATGCACGGCGCATGAGATGGATGAGGCCGGCAAAGAACAAGCCCAGGTACATGGAGACAAATGCCACCAGCGGCCAGTGGTGGTAGTTGAAGAACTTCACCTGGATCCAATAGTTCGAGGCGGAGAGGCACATGCCGATGGTGACGTAAGACACATACTTCCAGGCGGAACCCTTGCCGAGGCGATAACAAAGCACCGTTCCTGCAACGGCCAGCAGCGGCCAGGCGTTGAAGGCGTGGTAGCCCTTGAAGAACTCGAGCCATCGCTTGCGGGAGAGTTTCGCCAAATCGATCCAACCCATGTGGTCGCGTGTCACCTCGGTGACCGCATAGGCGCGCACCCAGACGAATTGGGAGTAGTACAGATCGTAAAGGGATCGGGTGATTGCGAAGTAGGTCAGCGCAACCAGGCCAACTGCGAGGCCGCCGAGCACGTAGGCCGCAAAGGGTGAACGCCGGTTCCAGATCCAGGTCGCAATCGGCGCCTTGTGGACGCCCGCCGTGATCCAAATCAATGGCGCCAAGGCCACGGCAAAGAACATGGTGCTCCGAAATAGTAGCACCCATGCCATGAGCGCGCCGGCGGCGAGGGCGAGTTGGAAGCGGCGGTGCGCCCACTCTCCCCGGGCGGAGAGCCACAGCAACAGCAGTCCCCAGATGAAGAAAGGCATCATCAAGTCGTCGGACTGGGCCATGGTGATGGGTGTGCCCCACGCGCCGCTGATCATCAGGTAGGTGATGCCAGAGCACCAGCCAGCGAGCCTGAAGCCGATGGCGCGTCCGGTGGCGACCATGCCAAGGGCGGCCAAACCCTGCATGAGGATGTGCATGAGGTGTATCAGCCAGGCATTTCCCCCACCGGCGAGGAGCGGGATCATGTAGAGGAAGAAGATGCCGGGGGACTTCATGTCCCAAGTCTCGCGATAAAGCGCCTTACCTTCCAGCATCTTCATGGCCGACGTCGCGTAGATTCCCTGGTCCAACCCCAAGGGAAACAAGAGAAGGTGCCATTGAAAGATAACGGCAGCGAGAAGAACAGCCAACACCTCCCCGCGAGTGACCAGTGTCGGCCACTCGCGGTTCGTGGGGAGATGTGTTTGGCTATCGGAAGGCTTCATGGAAGTCCCGCTGTTTGCTGCTGGAACTGGAAGTTAGGTCCCCAAGCGAGCGTCAAGGATTAATCGAGTCCGCCGGACTCGGCAGGGACTGTGTCTTGTCAGGCGGAGAACCCCTCCCGTTTTTCCCCTCGCCCCTTGCAGGGATTGGGATCATCTGTATCCTGAAACTCCGTGATTGCGCATCCCGGGGGTCCCGGGCGGAGAATCCAGGAGTCGCAAAGGAGAATTTACACCACCCACCATGTTCCGCCCCAAACTCATCGACGCTCTGCGGCACTACAACCGGCAAACTTTTCTGGCAGACTTATTTGCGGGGCTGACTGTGGGTGTTGTGGCGCTGCCGTTGGCCATGGCGTTTGCCATCGCCAGCGGCCTGCCGCCGGAGCGCGGCCTGTTTACCGCCATCGTCGCGGGGTTCCTGATCTCTGCTCTTGGCGGCAGCCGGGTGCAGATCGGCGGGCCCACGGGCGCCTTTGTCATCATCGTCGCGGGCATCTACACCGAGCATGGGTACGAGGGACTCGTGTGGTGCACGATCCTGGCGGCGGGATTGTTGATCGCCCTGGGCATTGCACAGATGGGGGCGCTGATCAAGTTCATCCCGTTCCCCGTCACCACGGGTTTCACGGCCGGCATCGCCGTCGTCATCTTCTCGACGCAGATCCGCGACCTGTTCGGCCTGACAATGCCCGCCCCCCCGGCGGAGTTTGTCGAGAAGTGGATCGCTTACTTCTCGCACTTTCACACCATCAATTGGCAGGCCACCGGCATCGGCATCGGGACGGTCGTGGTTATCCTGGTTTTCCTCCGATACATCCCGAAGTTCCCCGCGATGTTGGCAGGGATGTTGGCCGCCACGTTTGCCGCGCAAGTGTTCGGCCTCGAAGTTGAAACCATCGGCCAGCGTTTTGGCGATCTGCCGCGATCGCTCCCCACGCCGGGATTGCCCGGGATTGAACCGGGGCAATTGCGCGATTTGGTCGTGCCTGCGTTTACCATCGCGATGCTCGCGGGCATCGAGTCGCTCCTGTCCGCGACGGTTGCGGACGGCATGACCGGCGGCCGCCACCGCCCGAACACCGAGCTCATCGCGCAGGGCGTCGCCAACATCGGCTCGGTCGCCTTTGGCGGCATTCCGGCAACGGGCGCCATCGCGCGCACCGCCACAAACGTGAAGAGCGGCGGGCGCACGCCGGTGGCGGGGATCATCCATTCGATCACGCTCGTCCTGCTGCTGCTGTTCCTGGCGCCCTACGCGGGAATGATCCCGCTCGCCGCATTGGCGGGGATCCTTGTCGTCGTCTCCTACAACATGAGCGAGATCGACCATGTGATCGGCCTGCTGAAGGCGCCGCGCAGCGACGTGATGGTCATGCTCTCGACCTTCGCGCTGACGGTGCTGGTGGACCTCACCGTCGCCGTGCAGGTCGGCGTCGTCCTCGCCGCGCTGCTGTTCATCAAGCGCATGTCCGAGGTCACCAACATCGGCCTCATCACGCGCGAATTCTCGGACGAACCCGAGAAGTTCGACCCCATGAGCATCCGCCTGCGCAATGTGCCGGAGGGCGTCGTGGTCTTTGAAATCGAGGGCCCCTTCTTCTTCGGCGCCGCCGACCGGTTCAAGGAAACGATGCTTTCCCTGACGAAGCCCCCGCGCGCGATCGTCCTTCGCATGCGCCATGTGAACGCCATCGACGCGACGGGCCTGCACGTGATCGAGGAATTCCGCCAGAGATGCAAGCGCACCAACACGCCGCTGGTCTTGTCCGGCGTCCACTCGCAACCGCTCGAGGCCATGAACAAGTCCGGCCTCGGCGAGAAGATCGGCGAGGACAACATGCTGGGAAACATCGACGACGCATTGGACCGCGTGCATGAGCTACTCGGCCTGGATCGCCCCGAGCGGCCGACGCAGGAAATGATCGAGAAGCTGCGCGCGGAGTTGGAGGCCTGATGCCGGCCGTCAATTCGCCGGCAAGGCCCCGATGGCCCGCAGAATGTCGCGCGTGATCGCCTCGCGCTTGTGCAGGTCTTCCATGCGGTTGGGTGTGTCAATGTTGAGCGCGAAGAAGACCGCGCCCTCCGGCCGCTCGACCCAACCCACCCACCAGCCGTGGGTCCCCTCCCAGCCGGTCTTCGCGCGCAGGATCCAATCCCGGCCGGCTTCGACGATCATGATGTCCTTCACCAGCCGCTGATGCTCGACGGCAAAGGGCAGCTCGTTTCGATAAAGCCTGCGCAGGAATGCCACCTGCTCGTGGGCCGAGACTTCGAGCCCGCCATCGATCCAGAAACCATCCTCGCCACCGGAAGCATCGGCGTTCCCGTAATTGATGGAGCGCATGTACTCCTCCTCCCGCCCGGGTCCGATCCGGTCGGCGAACCGCTGGTACACCCACACGCAGGAATTGCGCATGGAGGACCGCAGGTCCTGGTCCCGGTTCCATGCGGGTAACCATCGCTCGACGCCGTCCCATTCGAAAACCTGAAACTCATCGCGCACGACGCCGGCATCCAGAGCGAACAGTGCGTGCGGTATCTTGAAAGTGGAGGCGGGCGATCGTCGCAGCGACGCGCGATCTTCATCGTGAACCAGCACGACCGGCTCCTCCGCGCGCTCATCGACAAGGACGATCGTGCCCGTCGCCGCGTGCGATTCGAAGCAAGTGGCGAGGTCGAGTGACGGCGCTGCATGGGCGGCGATGTCCGGCCATGCGATGGATGTAAATGCAAGGAACAATGCGACAAGGCTGATTAGGGATTTCATGCGTGGATAAATTCTCTTGAATATGTGTGTCGTGACGCGGACGCGGCCGCGCCGTTTGCTGCGCGCTTCTTCCCTACCGCGTCAAGAAGCCCGGCTGGACATCTTGCAGAAAAACTCGTGAAACATGCAAGGCAGGGATTGACCCGGCAAATCCCCCAACAGATAGTTATCGTCGGGCCCACATTCGGCGATAAAACTTTATCGGAACAGAAATGTTTCGATTGGATTTGCCTTCGGCTGCATGGCTGTGGTTGGGTGTCACCAAAAGGAGGATTCTATCGAACAAACCACGCACGACCCAAATTCCACCGAAAGTCAGAGGTACCGTTATGAAACTCATCGTGGCTTCCCCCAACATCCCGAGCAAGGAGCGCCGGCGTCTCGAGAGACACTTGAAGAGGGCGCTTCCTTCCATCGAAAAGAGATTTGGTGCGAGGGGTCCACGAGACAGCATCCTGCGGGCGCGCCTGACGTCGGAAGGCGCGCGCTACCAACTGACCCTGAGCATGCAAATGCCGGGGGTGCCGATTATCGTTACCAAGCAAGGCGATGACCTGCGCACGCTGGTGTCACAGTGCGAGGCCGCCTTCAAGACCGAAGTCCATAGAGGCGCATCCAAGAGACGGCGTGAGTATCAGCGCGTGGAAGGTCGGCTGGTAAAGGAGGCCTTGTCCGACCTGGAGTTGGATGTCCCCCCCTCGCTCCCGGAACCGGCCGTCAAGCTGAACGGCCACAATGGAGCCAAGGCGCCGGCACCGGAGCCCGTGGATGCGGCGCGCGAATTCGAGGCGATCAAGCCCCTGCTGGGCGCGCTCTACCGATTCGCGCGTCGTCTGATCCGCACGGCGGTGCTGGCGGGCGAGCTGCCCGACCGATTCCTCTCGCCCGACGATCTCGTCGACGAGGCCATCCTGAATGTTCTGGAATCGCGGGCACACAAGTCCGAGAGCGATCGACGCCTGGAGCAGGTCCTGTATCGGGAGGTGGAATCATTGCTGAGCAAGGAAATCGCGGCCCAAAACCCCGCCGACGAGGAGAGGGTTTCCTTGGAAAGTTCGGCGGACGAAATCGAGAAGCCGCGCTTTTCGCTCAGGGGGGACGAGGACCCGGGCGACAACGGGGACCCGCAGGAGGCACTGCACATCGAGGATGTGCTGGTTGATGCCCATGCCCAAAGCCCGGCCGAAGCGGTGGGCGAGTCAGAGGAGTATCGGGCGCTGCTGAAACATCTGGGTCGTTTCCACTCGAAGGCGCGTTCGGCGTTCTTCCTGAGCCGGATCGAAGGGTTTGAACCCTTTGAGATCGCCATGATCCAGAACCGCAGCGAGGAGGATGTCGTGCGCGACGTGGAGCGGTGCGCACAGGCCCTGCAACAGGGCTATCAACGGCAAAGCCGTGGAGCCGCCCAGTCCATGTCGCTGGCCTGACCGCCCATCATGCCGGGGATGCGTCCGCCGCCGGAGGTCATGGCGGCACTCCGGGCCGGGTCCCACACGGGACCCGGCCCGTTTTTTTGTCCGGACTGCCTGCTGTTCCCTGTTGCCGGGCATAGGTGAAAGCTCCACCCTAAAGAAATCGAGGCCGCCCAGCCGCCCGATCCACTGGAAGGTCCCCCAAACCGGTATGAAGTCTCTTCTCCCCATACTTGTCGCCTCGGCAATGGCATTGCCTATCGGGGCAGCCTCACCTGTCGGAACCGATGGCAAGCCCCTGAAGATCTCCCCTGGATTGACAGCGACCGATCTGGCCCGCTGGGAACCCACTGCCACCGCGGGCCCCGTGTCCGGGCCTGAGAGCCTGCCGGGAGGTGCAAGAATCCTGGTGGTCCAGTTCAAGGACCGGGTCCCGGCGACGTTCGATGGCTTGGATTTTGATCCACATCGCTTGGCCGTGGGGTACCTGCCGGAGGACGCCTTGGTCATCCGGGCGACGGACGACCAAGCGGGCCGTTTGGCCAACCGTTCGGAAGTCGCCTGGCTGGGGCCGTACCAGCGCCAATGGCGAGTCTCGCCGGAGGTGGAAGCCGAGAGACAGCGTCTCGGCATGACCGCGGCACAGCCGATGGATCTGGAGCTAGCGCTCTGGCGCGGATCGCGGGCCGATCGAGTGTTGGGCGAATTGGCCCGTCTGGGAGCAAACCAGGTTCGCCGCCGGACGTCAGACGCGGGGAATACCCGGATCCTTTTCCAAATGGCCAGCGACCGGCTGGAAGAGTTGTCCGCGCTGGCAGAGATCGCCTGGATCGAGCCCGCCCCCGTCCTCACGCGCCGCAACGCCGTCTCCAGTTGGATCGTGCAATCAAACATGACCAGCACCTACCCCGTGTGGGATCGCGGCCTGCATGGCGAAGGCGAGATCATCGGGCATCTGGACGGTGAGATAGATCTCAATTCGTGCTTCTTCAAGGATGAAGACAACGGCAACATCCCGGGCCCCGGCCACCGAAAGATCGTGGCATACTTTGACCCAATCGACGCGGAATCCCATGGCACGCACACGGCCGGGACCCTGGCAGGGAAGCGCTCTGACGGTTCGCTGACAAATGCAGGCATCGCCTACGAGGCGCGGTTGGCTTGGGGAAACGATCTGGAAGTGGAAGGCTATCTGGACACCGCATCGACCTTGAAGGCGGCGTTCCTCCGCGCCCAGGATGCAGGGGCGTGGATTCATTCGAACTCTTGGGGGGACGACAATCGCACCAACTACACATTTTGGTGCGTGGATATTGATGAATACCTGTGGGAGAATGAAGAAGCCCTGGTGGTGTTTGCCACGACAAACCTGGCAACATTGAAGTCGCCGGAGAACGCCAAGAACAGCATTTCAGTGGCGGCTGCCAATGCCCCGCCGTTTCAGGATTATGTCTACACCGGCGGGCGCGGTCCAACGAATGATGGCCGACGCAAGCCGGACATCGTGGCACCGGGCCGAAATGTCATCAGCGCGCGCGCGTCGTTTAGTTGCAACACCGTGGCGAATACGGGCACCAGCATGGCGGCTCCGGCCGTGGCCGCTTCGGCGGCGTTGGTGCGCCAGTATTTCCGCGAGGGTTTCTACCCCACCGGAAGCGCAAACGAAGCCGACGGCTTTGTGCCATCCGGTCCGCTGATCAAGGCGGTGTTGCTCAATGGGACCGTGGACATGGTGGGACACGTCGGGTTCCCCGGAACGATCGAAGGTTGGGGGCGCCTGTTGCTGGACAATTCACTGTATTTTGAAGGCGACCAGCGCCGGTTGATCGCCGGCGAGAACCGCCACGCTCAGGGCCTGACCACGGCGGCCGAGGTGGAGATCCCCTTTGAAGTGGACGATTCCGGCGAGATGCTCGTCGCGACGCTGACTTGGTACGACCCGCCCGCGGCGCATTCCGCGGCCCAGGCCTGGATCAACAACCTGGATCTGCAACTGGTCAGCCCTCAGGGGGACACTTATCTCGGGAATGTCTTCAGTGGCGGCTTTTCCCAAACCGGTGGCACGGCAGACTCGGTCAACAATGTGGAGCAGGTGCGAATCGAGGCTCCCGAGGTGGGCGAATGGACGCTGCGGATCGTCGGCGAGAACATTCCCCTGGGGCCGCAGGGTTTCGCCTGGGCCGTCAGCGGCGCCGTCTCCCCCTTGACGATCACGCCGGCCGCGCCGAAAGATACACTGTGGATCGATTGACCATCCCGCACGGAGCCTGCCACGAACCTGATGAATCCCGCGCGCTCGCTCGAGGGCTTGTACCGTAACCTGTTCGACAATCCCATCCTGACACGCGAGCTGCGGCGGCGCATGCGCGGCAAGGCCCTCGTGATCAGCATGATCGGCTACATCATACTCATGACCGCCACCAGCATCCTGGTGCTGCTGGCGCGCGTGGGCACGGCCAGCCTGATCGGCGGCAACGACACACAGGCCATGTTGCAACGCCTGTCCGAGACCGGAACGGCCCTGTTCTGGTGGGTGTCGCTCATCCAGGGGCTGCTGGTGCTCATCATCGCCCCCACCATCACCGCGGGCATGACCACGGGAGAAAAGGAACGGCAGACCTTCGACTTCCTGCGCGTGACGACCATCTCGCCATGGATGTACATCGTGGGCTGCTTCCTCTCCACGGTGTTCTATGTGACGCTGGCATTGTTGTGCGCGCTCCCCCTGATCAGCCTCGCCTTCCTGTACGGCGGCGTGGGGCGCGGTGAGGTGGTCCGCATGTTCGCGTTCCTGCTGGCGACATCGATGGTGCTGTCCGCCTTTGGGCTCTACATCTCCAGCGTGCGCGAGCGAACGCGGACCGCGCAGGGCATCGTCGTCTTTGTGATCTTTGCAATCGTGTTTGGCGGGAGCATCGCCTACAGCGCCTTGATGCGATGGCTGGGTGGCGGCGCTCTGGTTGGCAACACGGCCATGGCCAGTAGCGCCGCGCTCGACATGGGAACAAGCACCGGCACAACCGGCGCCGCAGCAGCGGCAGGTGGAGCAGCCATGACGATCTCGGCGGACCTGGCCTTTGTGTTGGCCCTGTTGGGATTGGTGGCCCTGGCGATCGTCTTTCTTCTCATGGCAACGCGCAAGCTTTTCGAGCCCGAGGAGTCGCGCGCGCTGAGTCACGTCCAGTTTGGGATCCTGTTCATTGCCATCTCGTGGATGGTCTTCCCGGTGTTGGCCTATGTGCCGGGCTCGAACCTCATCACGCTACTGTTTCTTTCGACGATCAGCGTCCTTTTTGCGACCGCGGCCTGTGTCTTTGCCGTGGGACGCATGGAAGTTGGCGACGAGATCTGGCACCTCAAGCGCCTCTTTCCATGGCTGCGGCCCTTTGACCAGACTGTGCCATTCCTGCTACTGATCGGCCTCATCGGTTGGCTGATGTTGACCCAGTTCTTCGACGCGATGAACAATCAACCGGTGGGGATGCTGGCCCCGTTTGGCGGTCGTCCATCCGCCGTGTTGGAAGCGCCACCCGCGGGACTGCAAACCAGCTTTATAATTCTGATCCTGTCCTCCTACACATTCTTCTGCGTCTTCGGGCGGTTTGCAACGGCAGTGTCCATCGGACGCCAGGGCGCGGGGCGCATGACATTGGGGATGATCGCGGCGCTGTGGGTTGGCGTGCCGTTGTTTGCGCGATTGCTGGTCGCTGCGACGCCTCTTGGCAGCATCCCCACGACAGAGGCCTTTCTGTCGAAACTCTCGCTCATTTCGCCTTTCGCGCTGGTGATCCGCGCACTGGCGGATCCCAACGCCTATCCCGCTGTCACGACACTGACGGCGGCCAATGGCGCGTGGGCCGCGAGCGTCTACCTTGTGCTGGCGGTGGCGCTGGGAATCTACGCGGAGTACCTGCGCTGGCGGCGCTGGCGCGGATTCGACTATCACTACGACATGGAATTGGCCTGACCGGCCGAGGTCCTTCGTCAGACCAGTCTTGCGGTCTCCCGCAGGCATTCAAGAGCCGTGGCGCGGATCTTGGACACCTTCTCCATGTCGCTGATCTCGGGATGGATGTACGGATTGCGATAATGCTGCAGCGCTACCAACAGGTGCGCAAAGTTCAGCACCTCTTCGTTTGACTCCAACCCGCGAAGTCCAAGCGGATTGGCGATGCGCAACGGCTTCTTCAGGGTCTTCACCTCGTAGTCACGGCCGAAGCACAGGACCATGATGCCCAGGGCCTTCAGCCCGTCGGGCTTGTAGCGCGACTCGTGCTCGATGATGCGCTGGAAGACCTGGCGCACATTGTCGATCGTGAAGTCGAAGGGTTGCAATGTCTGGATGCGCGCCAGATGCTGGTGGTAGAAGAGATCGAGCTGGCCAGTGCGCGAATCAACAAGGGACCGCACCAGCGCGATTGAGTCCCGATTGTTCAGGAACTTGTTCAGGCGCTTGCGCAGGCGGCTCTTCACCTCGTTCTCGACGGCGAAACACAGCGAGAAACCCACATTGCGGGAGAAGTCCGCGCCGGCTGACGGGCGGTCCCCCCCCTGGCGATGGAAGAAATACTCCGCGGAAGAGAGCTCCTTGCGCGTTGCCGGCTCGAAGGAATCCCACGCAGGCAGCTCACTGCGCAGGCGCGCCTCGGCCTCCTCCAGCTCGCGCTTTCCAACCTCCGCCAATTGCTCCTCAATCTGGCGACGGACATCGTCCTGCGCCATGGCGGTGACCGCATCGAATGCCTCCGCGCGCACTGCCGGGTGCAACGTCTCGTCAACCGCGATGGCACGAAGGCGCTTCAACGCGTCGGCGGCATCGGCGCCACCGCGTTCCAGCATCTCGATCTCCTCGCGCGCGGCTCGGTTTCGTTCCCCCGAGGCCCGCGCGTCATCAATGGTCGCATAGAGGTTCTCGATCTCCTCGTCGATGCGTGCCTTGCTGATGACGCGATGAGCCCCCAATCGCATGGCCTCCGCGCCTTCCTCGAAGGTGCCCACGGCACTGATCATCACGATCGGGATGGTCGGCTCCATCTGCTTGATGGTGCGGATGACCTCCAGTCCCTCCGTGGGTGATCCCATGCTCAGATCGGTGACGATGACATCGGGGCGATGCTCCTGGAAGACGGCAATGGCCTGCTCGCCGCTTTCCGCCTCGACCACATCATAGTCGCGCAGGAGCAGGTTCCGCCGAAATGCCTCGCGGTAGAGCGCATTGTCGTCCACGATGAGGATGCGGGCGCTCATAGACTCGCCTTTGCCAAGGGTGATTTGTCGATCTTGCTGTGGTCCTGCGTGCGTGTATCGACGACGGACACCGAGCCGGACGACGACAATTGGTTGTGCGCCAAGGGGTTCATGGTGGCGCTGGCGCGGCCGGAGACCAGGGTCATGCGAAAGCTCGCGCCGGCAACCCTGCCATCGGTGCCCTCAATGTTGCGCGCCTCGATGGTGCCGCCATGGAATTCCCTGACAATTTGCTGCACCCAATCCAGGCCAAGCCCCTCGCCACCACCGGATTCCTTCGTCGTGTAGCCAAGCTTGAAGATGGCGGCCGTCTCGTGGGAACGCATGGGCGAACCGTCCGGATGACGGATGCCTTCGCCGTTGTCCTCGACGGTGATCACCACTTCACCTGCGGCGCGGCCGCTGCGAACCCGCAGCAGGATGCGACCGCCGCCCTTCTCCAGAGCCCCGCTGCGCTTGATCGAATCGGCCGAGTTCGCCAGCAGGTTGAACAGCGCCAAGCGAAGCAATCGCGGCTCCACCTCGACGCGCGGGGCGGTGGGGTCGCCATCTATCTCGACAGCGATGTTGCGCGAGGTGGCGAGCCGGAACAACCCGCCGATCTCCTCGATGATGGCGTTGACGTCGGTCTCCTCGAATCGCGGCCGCGAAAGATAGCTGAAGGAGCGATAGAGATCGACGATCTCCTGCAGGAAGCGCGTCGAGTGCAGGACAGCCTGCAAGGATTGACGCAGGATTTCCGCCTTCTTCGGCGACCCCCGCAGGTCTTCCTCGGACAAGCCCATGAAAGCACGGATGTTCATCAGCTCCAACTTCGTGGTCGCGATGACATTCGTCAGGTCATGGCCAAGATTGCGCGACAGGGTCACGTTGGCGCGGCTCTTCTCCTGGCGAATGAAGCGACGCTGCTCAGCGACCTGGCTGACTCCAAACCGCAGCTCCTCCGCGATGCGTGCAAACAACCGGCGCCACCAGGCACCGAGGGCGCCGCGGCGGCCAGGACTCCCCAGGGAAACGATCGCCATCATGAGATCGTCTTCCGCGATGACTTCCGCATAGCGCGCCTGAGGAGGGTTTCCCGGCTCCGCCGCGACGTGAAACTCGAATCCAGTCCGCGGAAGGGTCCCGTCCACCGCGCGGCGCTCCAGCAGGTCGGCTTCGGCGGGACGCAGGGCGGCAATGCCGTCTTCCTCATGCGCGACATCGAACCGCCAAGGATCGTCAGTCTCCTCCCGCCGCAGCGTGATGATGCGCGGTTGGTCGAGAGGAAACAGATCCAGGATCAGGGCCGGGGAAATTTCCAGCACGGCCCGATGGTCAAGCATGACGCGGCCGGTGGTGAAATCGCGCAGGGTCGTGTGCAGGATGGTCAGGTTTGCATCGCTGGCCAGCGTGTTGTAGTATCGCTCCAGAAGACTTCGCGGATGGACCACAATGTGCCAGCCGGGCGTCGGCCCCTGGTCCAGCACGCGGATGACCGAGCGGACCGGCAGCAGGATGAATCGCAGGATCACCGCATAGGCGATTGCAACCAGCGCAAGGGCCACCAACGCACGAGTGCGCCACTTCGCGGTCAGCTCTTCGATTTCCGTGTAGCCCCGCGGCGTCGTGTAGTCGGTGGAGATGGTCAGCAGGATATCCGTGCCGTCGCGGCGCGTGAACTTCACGTCGTCGGACCAATCCTTGTAGAAGAGCGAGTTGCTCCAATCGTTGCTTTCTGCAAACACCTTGCGATTTTCAAGGGAGGTGGAGAGGCGTCCCTTGGCATCTTCAACGCGCACACGCCAGACAAAAGGATGCCTATCAAGGACCACCTGCATCTTCTCGACGATCTGGGCGCGGACCTCCTCCCGGAACTCCTCGCTGTCTATGAGTGGGGCAAATGCCAATGCCGTCTCACCAACGAGGATGATCTGCGCCCGGCGGGCGAGGTCCTCGCGGGACTCCTCGTCAAACAGGCGTCCCTCATCAATCAGCGCATCGACAACACGCGATTTCTCGCGGCTGTAATAGACACGATCGATCTGGATCAGGACCAGGATTGCGAAGAAGGCAAAGGCGGCGGTGAAGAGGATGAGCAACAGATTCCGGCGCAGGAATCGCCGGAACGGATCGGGCGCGATCTCGGCCTCGGGATACCGCCCCTCTTTGCGGAGCAGCTCCCGGATCGTCTCGCGCGGCGCCGTCATAGGAAGCTGGGCGGTTCGTCCTCGGTTTGATCCTGCTCGCGCTGTTCGCGCTCGAGGATGTACTCGGGCTTGGCCATGTCGCCGGTGAGGACTTCCAGGACGACCTTGCGGGCGAACTCGCGCAGCATTCTTTCGCGCCGGACGGGTTCGGGTTCGAAGTTGGTGCGCCGCGCGTCAACACGGACGATGGTGCGCGTGTTGACTTGGCGATTGGGGCCAATGCGCGGCTGGCCCGCTTCGTTGCGAACGACATAGACATCGGCGTCGAGGTCGAGTTCCGCCTGACGAGGGAAGCTGCCGTCGCCAAAATCGATGATCCGGTCATTGAATCGCTTGATCGTGACATAAACCACGGCGTCCGCGCGATCCTGACCTGTGACTTCCAGGCGGCCGTCGGCAAGAAACTCTTCCTGAATGCGGATTGTGGCGTCTTCCTCCAACCCGATTTCGGCGGAGCGATTGATGACCATCGGAACCGCCACGGAACGGATCGAGGGCGGCAGGGTCCGCTCGCGGGAGACCTTCACGCAGGCAGCCGTTCCAGTTGCCAGGGCCACGAGCAGGCAGAGTCCGGCGATTCGGGAGAGGAGGGGCATGGTAAGGGATCTTGCCGCCATGGAGTACTTGTGTCCTTCGTGGAAGTTTCACCCTGCGTGACTGCCGCCAATGACCACGGGCCCCGGTTCCGCCGCTACCCCAAAATCGCACCGATCGGCTTGCGCCCGCCGGGGCCGTGGCAATGACTGGCCCCGAAAGGATCGGCCTCCATGAAGATGATCGCCACAGTCCTGGGGTCTGGCACCTCCACGGGAGTTCCCCCGATTGGATGTGAGGATGAGGTGTGCCTGTCCGACGATCCGAAGAACAAGCGCCTGCGGGCGGGACTGTGGTTGCGAGAGGCCGACGTCGAGCCGCGCAGGGCCCGGGGAATCATCGTGGATTGCGGCCCGGATTACCGCCAACAGGCCCTGACCCACCGGATCAACCGCCTCGACGGGATCCTGATCACCCATTCCCATTTCGATCATGTGGCCGGGCTGGACGATCTCAGGATCTACAACTTCCGCCAGGCCCAAGCCCTTCCCATGCGCGCCCAGGAAGCCGTGCTGGACGACATCCGCAAGCGGATGGATTACATCTTCAACCCAATCCAGGCCGGCGGCGGGGTGGCCTCCTTCGAGATGGAATCCATCGACGGGCCGTTCGAGTTCCTCGGCCAGAGAGTGGTTCCAATTCCGGTGAAGCACGGGATCCTGGACATCCTCGGGTATCGGTTTGGGGATTTTGGCTTCGTCACCGATGCGAGCCACATCCCGCCCGAGTCGATGGAGCTGCTTCGCGGAGTCCGGGTGCTGATCCTGAACGCACTGCGTCACAAGCCGCACTCGACGCACTTCAACCTGTCCGAAGCCGTCGAAGTCGCCCAACAGATCGGGGCCGAGCAGACATGGTTCGTGCATGTGACGCATTATCTGGAGCATCACGCCACCAATGCCATACTGCCGCCGGGTATTGCCCTGGCGTATGATGGCCTTGAGTTCGAGTTCCAGCCCGATTGGATCACCGAACCGTTTGGAGGCAACACGTGACGAGCGCTCCACCAAAGGTCCTGACCATCGCGGGAAGCGACAGCGGCGGCGGCGCCGGCATTCAGGCAGACCTGAAGACCATCGCGGCCCATGGGTGCTATGGCCTCAGCGTCATCACTGCACTCACCGCGCAGAACACGCTCGGCGTGACGGCCGTGCAGGAAGCGACTCCCGATTTCGTCCGCGCGCAGATGGACGCCGTGCTGTCCGACATTGGATGCGACGCGGTCAAGACGGGCATGCTCTCCAGTGCCGCAATCATAGAAGCCGTCGCCGACCGCCTCGCGGTCTTCACCGTTCCGAACCTGGTCGTCGATCCGGTGATGATTTCAAAGAGTGGCCATCGCCTGCTGCGCGAGGACGCCATCGAGGCGTTGACGCGGCGTCTTGTCCCCATGGCGCGGCTCATCACACCGAATGCGGAAGAAGCCGGCGTGTTGTTGGGACGCCCCGTAAAGACAGTGGAGGATGCCATCGAAGCTGCGCCCGAGTTGGCGAAACTCGGTTCGCGCGCGGTATTGGTGAAGGGTGGACACTTGGACGAATGCGAAGAGGCGGTCGACGTATTGTGGGAGCCATCGGGCATTTCCATCTTTCGCGCACCACGATTGGATGCCAAGCACACTCACGGAACGGGTTGCACGCTCAGCGCGGCCATCGCGGCGAATCTGGCACTGGGGCACAGTCTGAAGAGTGCGGTGGACGAATCGCGCACGTACCTGCGCGGCGCCATGGAACATGCCTACGCGGTGGGCAATGGAGTCGGACCGGTGAATCATGGATGGATGGCCACGGGCGCTTGATCTCGTCACGGGCGACAGGGAGGCTGGGTTGATGGTTTTTAAGTTAGGCAAAGATGCCGATCTGCACGGAGAGATTCGACGGATCGTCGAGGAAGAGTGCGCGCTGGTCCGTGCCCAATTGTCCGACATCGGCCCCGGCCATGTGGACGAAGGGATTCACGAATCGCGCAAGGCCTTCAAGCGCCTGCGCTCGCTGCTGCGTTTGGCGCGGCCCGCCTTGGGCGATGATGAGTTCGACCGTGCCGATCAATTGGTGCGCGCGTTTGGCAAGCGCCTCGCCGCACCCAGGGACACATACGTTCTAATACGCACCTGGGATTGGTTGGTTGCAAGCATGGGCGATCCCATCCCTCTTGACGATGTGGAGCTACCTCGAAAGGTCCGCGGTATTCTTGTCGCACACTACCTCGAGGCTATCGAGGCCACAATCCATGCCTCCGCCGAACCCCAAAGGGTGACGCAGGAACTGGAGACGTTGGAGGAGCTGATCGCCGACGCGCACCTGTGGCAATACGGTGAACGCGAAGTTCAAGAAAGCATCCGGGTTCAATTCGATCGCTGTCGGCAATTGTGGAAGAAGGCAGAGCGCAAGCCATCCGAAAAGCGCCTGCATCGCCTGCGAAGAGAGGCGAAGTACCTGATGCACCAACTGGAATTGGCCTTCGCCCTCATGCAAAGGCGTGATCGGAAATTGATCAAGAAGCTGGAAAAGATGGTCGACGCACTGGGCGAGGACCATGACCTGGCCGTGCTGCGGGAAGCCATGGATGCCGAAGTCGCGAAGTTCGCTTCCGGGGAGGACATGAAGGTCATCCACAAGGCGATTCGCAAGACGCAGAAGGGTCTGAGGAAGAAGGCGAGAAGCGTGGGGGAGAAGGTTTTCGGGTGAGGGGGCGATCCCTCCCGATGCGCAGTTGCTATTTCAGATCCACTTGTCCCGCAGATGGCTGAAGTTCTTGACGAACAGATTCACCGCCGATGCCTCCAAGTACAACATCACATCTGTGGTTAATAATGTCGTTTCATCGTCGAGCAGGTCCAGTATGGCACAGTCGGTTAATCCGAGTCTTGTCATGCCAGCCATGTCCGCCACCTTGATACTCGGCACATACTTTTCATCAGTATTGCCGATGAACCAACCAAGCGTGGTGGTCAGCAGATAGGCAGTCTTCTTATCGCATTGACGGAGGAGGTTGCTCGTTTCGCTGAGGATGTTCGGGGTTGAGAGCTACTCCCCAAAAACTGGACACTTGAACAAGTAAACTTTTCGGGCCATCCT
>CAZVAQ010000072.1:16448-17680 GCA_964625145.1 uncultured Candidatus Sumerlaeota bacterium | reverse complement strand
AGTTGGGCCAGGATGCGCTCGTCATCCTCCGGCTGCACATACACGATGCCGTCGACGGTGTCTGCGGCCTGGGACAGGATATCATCGAGCGAGCGGCTCTTGCCGCGCATCATCAGGACCAAATCCAAACCGGCCGACCGCGCCACGCGGCTGACGCCGTGAATCTGCAGCATCTGGCCCATCTGGGAGAAGACGGTGGCAAGGGAGCCCGTATCGATGGGCTCGGCCATCTCCCCGGGTGAGGGATAACACAGCGCGATGGCCTGATGCCGCCCCGTCGCCAGGCGGACCGCCGAGCGGCTGGCCTTGTAATTGAGCTTCTTGACCGCCTCGTAGACCCGCGCCTTGGTCTCCTCGCGGGCGGAGAAGCCGTCGTAGCTGTTGTTGAGAATCCGGCTGACGGCGGCGATGCTCACGCCGGCCTCTTTCGCCACGTCCATGATCGTGACGCGGCGCTTGCGTTTGGCGGGGACCTCGGAGCCCTGGGGTTTTGGTGGAGTCATGGGAAAAGCCGTGGGCGGCCTGTATCAAACCCATGCGCAATCAAACGCTTTCGCGCCGGGCAGGTCAATTCTGTCACGGTGGCGTGGAGCGTCAAGCGCGAACGATAAAATTTTTACCCCGAGCCGGTCCAAAATCGGACCCGCCGAGTCTTCCATTCGCCACGCCCCCGCTCTCAGCTTGCTTGTCCGCCTCCCAGCCTGCTACCGGTTCCATCGTCAGGAGCGACCCGGCCATGACCATCGCGGAACAAATCTATGAGAAGGTGAAGGGACTGCCCAAGGAAGAGCAGGCAGAGATCCTGTCGCTGGTGGACTTGCGCACCCGCAAGGTCTCCTCCGCCGGGCGGATTTCGACACTGGGGCTGATCGGTTCAAAGGGCAAGCCAGCGGCATGGGAGGACTTTCAGGAGGCACGGCAAGAAGCCTGGAGGGGGTTGGGCGATCTGCCCGGTGAGTGAACGCGCTCCTTCTCGATACGCACGCAGTGGTGTGGAGGCTAGAGCAGTCCTCCGAGATGCCCTCCCGTGTGCACGAACTTGTCATCGGCATCCCCGACCGAATCCTTGCGGCGACGGTACTGGCGTTGGGCGTTCCACTGGTCACTTGCGACGAAAAGATTCGGGCCTTTGATGCCATCGAGACGATTTGGTAGCTGTTGGGCTGACCGAGCGTGCCCAAACTTCCCGCGGGCAATTCGGGAAATCTCGTAGCGACGGAAGTTTCCCGGCG
>CAZVAQ010000072.1:0-16348 GCA_964625145.1 uncultured Candidatus Sumerlaeota bacterium | reverse complement strand
CGCGCCGAACGCGGTGCCCGTGGCTTTGGCGACGCGCCGCCCGCATGGAGGCATGACGGTGGCTTTGGAGCCGGCCCCATGGCCCATGGTCCTGGCGGTTTCGGCGCGCCAGGCGCACCCGGACCCGCAGGCATAATCCGCGAACAATTCATCCGCTTCTGGGATCGTCCCGCGATTGCCGAGCGACTTGAACTGTCCGAGAATCAAATCAACCTGCTCAACCAGAGCTATGACCAGACGAAGCCAGTCGTCGAAGAGAACGGCAAGATCATCCGCGAGGCCCATCGCACCATTGGCCAATCCCTGCGCCCGGATGGAGAGCCGGACCTGGACGCCGTGAACGCCGCGATTGATGAACTCACCACCGCGCAGAACGCCGTAATGAAGGCCGCCGCCGCGCATCGGGCGACGGTGATGTCACTACTGTTGGACGAACAGCTTGATGAACTGCAGAAGATCCGCCATCGTCAGGTCCGTGCCGCAGCCGACAATCTTCGCCAGAATGCAGATGGCATTCGCGAATCCGTGCGTCGTATTGCCGCAGACGGCGTCTTTAGCGATCAAGAGCGTACCCGCATCGAGGCTCGTCTGGAGAATGTGCCGGAGCGCATGCGCGAGAATATCCTGGCAGCGATTGAACGTGCCGTCACCCGCGTTGCGGCCGGTGACAAGGTGGGTGATGTGACTGACGAGCTGTCCGGCAAACCTGCACCACGGCGTGCATTGCCGTCGCTCCCGCCGGATGATTTGCGGCCACGCCAGCGCGACGGTTCAGGGCCCAATGCGGCACCTCGCGCGCGCCGGTGAGCATCCGGATCGCTGACAGATGATCAGACAACTGGGCGGCGGGCTTCGGCTCGCCGCCCGGTTCGTGCAAAGGGGGTCGCGTCAAGAACATCGCGGACCTCCTTAAGTGGTCCTGCAAAATGATGATTCCGGGTAACGTCACAAAGAGACAAGCCATGGAGCGCCGGGCTCCTGCCCGGCTATCGGACTGAAAGCCATTGTCATTGACCAGGAACGCATCCTGTTGATGGCCAAGCACCATCGGTGCGCTGGCCAGGCAGGAGCCTGGCGCTCCATAATCAAGACTGAATGAGTATATAAAACACGAACGGTTCAACCAATCGAAATAGCGCCGAGCCTACTCCGCCACCACCTTCAACGCAAACTCGCCAAGTTGTGACGTCGTGAGCGTGACTTGCCTGCGCCCGGCATCCAGTGACTGATCCGCGACTGGTGACCATTCCCCATCTGCGTCCGTGCGATGCACCACCTTCAAGTTGGTTGCATCCAGACCTTCGGCTTCCGCGGCCAGCCACTTCAAACGTATCGTCGCGGACTGCCATTCATTCCGCTCCGTCTGAATGCGCCAATGGACGCCCGCAAATGGTTCGTCGGGGGAAGGTGACGTGTGGATGCGTGTGATGGTGGTCTTGCTGACTTCCTGCAGGCCGTCGCCTTTTCCTGCATCGAATCCGATCCAACAACGCGAATCCGGCGGATAGACACGGCCGTCGACGGGGCCGCCCACGGGTGTGAGTGGAGCAGCACCAGCACGATGCAGCGCGACCCAACTGGCTTCGTCGGGTTGGAAGGCGCGTTTGCCAAAGACGAGAAAAGCGCGGCCGATCTTGTCGCCTTCGCGCGGGGAACCGCCGGGGGCGCCGATGATAAAGTCCGCCAGCCCATCGCCATTGAAGTCACCGGCGGCGGAGACACTGACGCCGGCGATCTGCCATCGGCCGCGTCCTTCGAAGACTTCGACCACCTCCGGATCGATGAGGCGCATGCTGTTGCGCGACATGAAGGCGCGTGGCTGGCTGCTCAAGCGATAGACACGCCCCGCATTGGCATCGACGGGATCCGCCGAGTGCGCGGACAGCAAAAAATCCGGCCGTCCATCGCCGTCTGTATCGCCGACACCGGCCGTCGACCACCCGAGGAAATCGCCGGCGTAGGCGCCTTCGAAATGCTGCAGAAGCAGGAGGTCCGCCTCCTCCATGGGTATCACGGCGCGTTGGAACTCCGACATGCCAGCGAGCAGAAAAACATGTCCTCCTTCGTCGACACCGTCGGGGCGCCCGCCAGGCCATGACTTGCTGGCGCCAACCAGGATGGAGCTGCTCCCCTCGCCGCGCAGGTCTCCAACGGCGGTGACGCTGGTGCCCAGCCACTGGTTCTCCAGAAAGCCGGTGAGGCGGGCGCCATTGGCGCCGTTCAAGTAATACAGCGACAGGTCGAACTCATGGGGACCGGGTCCGCCGTACACAACGTACGCTTCGCCCGTGTCGAGCGGTTGCGGATTGAAGATGCGCGGCGCGCCCACCAACAAATCCGGAAAGCCGTCGCCATTGAAGTCGCCGCCGCCGCCGACACTCCACGCTGCGCGATCACCAGCGCGGCGTCCTTCGATGCGAAAGCCCCGTCCGCGCTCCTGCAGGACATCCAGGGACAACTTGGCTGGCCATTCATCGGAACCAAACACGACATACACGCGTCCGGCGGTGACGCCATAGTCATTGCGCGTGCTCGGCGCACCGATGGCCAGATCCGAGAAACCATCACCGTTGAAATCGCCGATGCCGTACAGCGCCCGCCCCGCCTCGCCGCGCACGATGGATTCCAGAACGACACCGGTCCCTTCCGGCAGCTCGCCCAAGTCCACCGTCGCACCGAACCCGTCGCGACGGCCGAACAGGATGTAGACGCGGCCGGCCTCCTGCTCAAGCGTGTGGGCAGAGGGGGCACCGATGGCGATGTCGTCGAGGCCGTCGCCATTGATGTCGCCAATGCCGGACACTTCCATGCCGGCAAGGTCACCCGCCTGGGCACCGCGAATCGTGAAACCCTGCCCATCGGCAAGCGACCCCAGTTCCACACGCGGCGGCATTGGATCCGAAGTGCCAAAGATGACATACGCCTGGCCCCGCGGTTGTCCGTCGCGCACGGCCCGATAGGCGCCCACGATAATGTCCGCAAAGCCATCGCCGTTGAAGTCGCCTGCGCCGGAGACGCTGTACCCGGCGCGGTCGCCCTCCTCCACGCCGGCAAGCTCAACGACGCGCGTGCCATCGGGGTCGTTGAGTTGGATCGCCTGCGACGGCGTGGTCGCAGGCATTGCCAGCAGCGCCAAGGCGAGGAGGCAGGGGCAACGCTTCATGGCGGCCGTTACTTGGTGGGCTTTGCCGGCTTGCGGCGGCCATTGGATTTGGCAGACGACACCTGCACCAAACCCTGCGCGATCAGGTTTATCATGCGGTCGGTCGCCTCGACGGCCGCCATGACCTGGTCGCTATGGACGGCGCGCGTGCGCAGGCCGTTGTCCCAGGTGATGGTCGTCTCGACCAGGGCATCGCTCTTTCCGCCCGGGGGGATGCGCACCTCGTAATCCGCGAGGCGCGGAATCGGCAGATCCAACTGGTCCGCGACATTGCGCAGCGCCGTCATGAACGCGTCGAAACCGCCACTTCCCGTGCCGACCGATTCGCAGGTCTTCCCGCGGTAGGTCACGCTGAGCACCGCCGTCGGCGACAAACCAAGCGTCGAGGTGATCACGAGCTGGTTGATGCGGAAATCCTCCTCCTTCGGCGCCTTCAACACGTCGGCAACGATGAAGGGGAGGTCCTCCGGCGTGATGTTGTGCTTCAGATCGCCAAGCTCAACGATGCGCTGCAGCACGGCGGCACGTTGTTCCTTGGTCAGCGACAAGCCCAACGCGTCGAGGTTGAAGTCCAGGTTGCTGCGCCCGGACAGCTTGCCCAGCGCGTAAGTCCGGTCGCGGCCAAAGCGATGCGGCGTCAGCTTGCTCTCGTACAGGTTTCCCTTCCGGTCGCCATCGGCATGGATGCCCGCGGTCTGGGTGAAGACGTTGCGCCCCATGATGGGCTTGTTCTCCGACAAGCGCTTGCCGCTGAACACCTCCACCAGTTCGCTGATCTCCTTCAGCGCCGACTCGTCCACGCGCACCTTGCGCTGGCTGTGATCGCGCACGGCGGCGACCACTTCCTCCAGCGCCGCGTTGCCCGCGCGTTCGCCCAGGCCGTTGACCGTGCAATGGACGCCGCTGACGCCGAGCTGCGCCGCCATCAGCGTGTTCGCCGTCGCCAGGCCATAGTCGTCGTGGCCGTGGAATTCGAAGCGCGTGTTGGGGTAGCGCTCCAGGATTGGCGTGATGAATTCGCGAACCTGGTCCGGCGACAGGATACCCAGCGTGTCCGGCAGCAGGATGAACTCGAAGGGCCACTTGGTGTAGTGGTCCAGCATCTCGTAGACGTAGTCAGGCGACCCCAGCATTCCGCCGGACCAGTCCTCCAGATAGATCGAGGATTTCACGCCCTTCTTCACCGCATACTCGAGCGTGCGCTCGATGTCGTCGCGATGCTGCTTGGGGGTCTTGCGGAGCTGTCCCTCGCAATGCTTGCGGGATCCCTTTGTGAGAAGGTTCATGCGCGAGCAGCCGGCCTTGATCATCCAATCCACTGACAGCGTGTAGTCGGTGAACGACAGGACCTCGACGCGATCCTCCCAGCCCTTGGTTTTTGCCCAATTCATGATGTTGGTCAGCGAGACGAGCTCCCCCTCGCTGACGCGGCAGGAAGTGACCTCGATGCGGTCAACCTTGACCTTGCCGAGCAGTCGTTGCGCCAGCAGCAGCTTCTCATTGCCGGGCATGGAGACACCCTGGGTCTGTTCGCCATCGCGCAGGGTCGTGTCCATGATCGAAAGCCGGGCCGTGGGAAGCGGCTTGGCGGGGATCTGGGTCTTCTTCGCGGAAGCGGTGGGCATGGCGTCCTCGTGAGGTGGGGGGGTGATGCACAAAGGCGGGGCACCATCCCGCCCGCGGCGCGGGGCTGTCAACGGCGCGTTTTGGCCGGATCCGAACCGGATTGATGGTGTCCGCTTTCGGAATGAGAGGTGCGGGATCCGACTGTCCGGCGCGGACCGCCCACCTGCTTCTCATGGCGCCTCCACTCGTCCACCCTTGACTCATCCCCCCGGCGATGCGTCGCTGGGTCCCGTCATCCCCACTTGAGGACCTGTCATGGCCAACGCCCCGCTGCTGGACATCCGCAACCTGCGCACGTACTTCTACGGCGAGGACAGCACCTCCAAGGCGGTCGACGGCGTCAGCTTCAGCGTGGGCCCCGGCCAGACCCTTGGCATCGTCGGCGAATCGGGCTGCGGCAAGTCCGTCACCGCCATGTCCATCCTTCAGCTCATTCCGCAACCCCCGGGCAAGATCGTCTCCGGCGAGATCTGGTTCCGGGATCGCGACCTGTTGAAACTGCCTGCCTCGGAGCTGCGACGCATCCGCGGCAACAAGATCAGCATGATCTTCCAGGAGCCGATGACCTCCCTGAACCCCGTGTTCACCATCGGCGACCAGATTGGCGAGGTCTTCCGCATCCACAAGGGGCTCTCCCGCCGGGATTCCATCAAGGAAGCCGTGCGCATGCTGGAGCTGGTGAAGATCCCCGCCGCCGCCAGCCGCGTCCACGATTACCCCCACCAGATGTCCGGCGGCATGCACCAACGCGTCATGATCGCCATGGCCCTGTCCTGCGATCCGGACCTGCTCATCGCCGACGAACCGACCACGGCGCTGGACGTGACGGTGCAGGCCCAGGTGCTGGACCTGATGGTCAAGCTGAAGGAATCGCGCGGCTCCTCCGTCCTGATGATCACCCACGACCTTGGTGTGGTGGCCGAGACGTGCGAGCAGGTTGCCGTCATGTACGCCGGCCAGGTGGTCGAGTACGGCACGACAGACGCCATCTTCGAAACGCCGATGCATCCGTACACGCTGGGGTTGATGAACTCGCGCCCATCCTTGGCCGACATCCGGCTGAAGCAGCAGCTCAATCCGATCAAGGGCGCCGTGCCCAGTCCCTCCAACCATCCCACCGGTTGCCGCTTTCACCCGCGCTGCCCATTCAGCACGTCGGAATGCCACAGCCAGTTGCCGGAAATGCGCGAGCTACGCCCCGGCCACACGGTGCGATGCCATTGGGCCGAGAAAATCCTGGAAGGCGACCAGCCCACCCACGAGGTTGAAACCTTCGCCGTGGGTTGATTCAGTCCTGAATCATTGAAGCAAAGTGCAGTGGCGTGGCGCAGCTATGGAGCGCGCACGCTTGCTTGCGCTGTTTGCGGCGAGGAGCTTGCTCCCGCCGCGCCAGCCACCGTTGGACTGACCGAAAGTCCATCAAGTCCGGAATATAGGCTTGGTGTGCCGACTGACACTGGCCGGTGCGCAGCAAGCCTGCCGCACCCCACATCTTCGCGGGACGATGTTTATACCACCCACGACCCCCTCACTGATACCGCCCCGGATTCAGGCGGCGCAGTTCGGCAAGCAACTCCTCTTTCGAATCTCCACCGCGGCGGATCCTTCGGATGAGGCGCTCTGCATCGCGCCATTCGCGCTCCGTCGCGCCGCGTTCGTCCATGGCGGCAACCGCATGCCAGAACTCGAAAAGAAGATCGTCGGTGGCCTCGGCCTTGACGACCAACTTGTCACCGCGCAGTTCCACGGCCTTTCCCGGTGTCAGGTTGCCGTTGATCCACGCGGCACCGGCGCCATGGCCGGAGATCACGATGCCATTCGGGGGGATGGGGCTGTTGTTCCCGCCCGTGGGCCCCGTCACCACGCCATCGATCACCGTCACCTCGCTCCCCCACTCGTTCGTCCTCGTCGTGGGGTGGGGATACTCCGGCGTGTAGACGATCAACTGGTCGGTGCCGCGACCGCCGGCGAATTCAGCCTGTGCGGCGGGTGAGATGGCGTCGATCGCGCGCTCCGGTGCGAAGGCAGCGCGCCAGCGCGGCGCCAGATTCCGCAGGGCTTGCACATATTCACGGTCATCCTCCAGGACGACGCTCATCCATGCGAGGTTGCCGGCAAGGGTCAGGTGCACGCCGTCGCTTGTGTAGGCCGGCTTCAGCGAACCATCCTCCGTCGCCATGACGGGCCACAGGTCCACATACACCGCGCCGTGCTTCTTGGCAAGCCGGCGAATATGCTCGTTGTAGGTGGTGACGTTGACGTTGATCTCGTCGCCCCTGCCGCACATGGGCAGGGTGGATTCGGCATACACCTTTGCCCCGGGGGCTGCTTCGCGAATTCCGGCGAGCAGGGCATCATACTGTTCCACCATCTTCTCCAGACCAGTGCCACCCCACCACAGATCGTTGATGCCGATCATCAGGTAGATGCGGGAGGGCTGCAGGTCCGCGACGGACGTGTCCAATCGCGACTGCACATTCGCGATCATGTTGCCGCCAATGCCGCGGTTGATCATGCGCGAATTGGGCAGTGCCGCCTCGATGGGAAACCCCTGGGTGATGGAATCGCCGATGAACACAACCCCGCGTGTCATCCGCCGAGGGTTGTCCTCCAGGAACTCCGCCATGCGCTTGCGATGCGTCTCCCCCACTTGCGAGGCCTTCTCCATGCGCTGCGCCTTCACATCCTCCGGAATGGGCGCCACGGGCACGGAAGTCGTTCGCGCGCACGCGGAAAAAACGCCCAGCAAACCCACGGCAATCATCACACGCAACACGCACATGGACCAGCGACGCGATTTCATCACAGCAATTCCTCCATGGTGAGTTGAGCTGCTTCCGGGCAAACGCCCACAGGTTAGTTCCCGCTCTGTGTCACCCGCCCATCGGTGATGCGGAACGTCCTCTTCGCCCGCCCCGCCACCGAGGGATCGTGCGTCACGATGACGAGCGAGCGCCCCTGACCCACGGTCTCGCCAAGCACGAACTCCATCACTTCATTTCCCGTCTTCTGATCCAGATCTCCTGTGGGTTCGTCCGCAAGGACAACCAACGGATCGTTCATCAACGCCCGCGCAAGGGCCACGCGCTGCTGCTCGCCACCGGACAGGCGCGAGGGGCGATGCGTGAGGCGATCCTTCAGGCCGACACGTTTGAGCAACTCGGTCGCCCGCGCGATCAACGCCGGTGCGTTCCCCCGCGCGATCATCCCGGGGAGGAAGACGTTCTCCAACGCCGTGAAGTCCGGCAGCAGATGATGAAACTGGTAGATGAAACCCACCTTGCGGGCGCGCACCGCCGCCAGCGCGCGGGCGCTGAGGCTGGAATAGGACACGCCATCAAGCGTCACGTCGCCCTCCGTTGGGCGATCCAGCGCCCCAAGGATGTGCAGCAGCGTGGACTTGCCGGAACCGCTCTGCCCGACGATGGAGATGTACTCCCCGCGGTGAAGCTGCAGGTCCACGCCCTTCAGGACGGGCAGGATCCGCTCGCCGTCGCGATAGGTGCGTGTGACTCCCTTGGCGTGCAGGAGGACTCCGTTCGAAGGGACGCTCTTGTCGGTCATCGGGCTCTTTGGGCGTTCTCCAACTGGCGGAACGCGGCGGGGAGGAAGTCGGCGACGTCGCGAATCAGCGTCGCCCGCGGGGAACGATCCCGCGCCAGCAGGTCGGAGGCAAGCCCTCCCACGAAGGTGGCGAAAACGACGGCCTGGCGCGGGGGGAGCCCCTGGGCGAGCAGGCCGCCGATCAACCCGGCCAGCAAGTCGCCGCTCCCGCCCTTCGAAAGGGCGGTGCTTCCCGCCGGGATGTGTGTGATGACCGGCGACTCCGGCGTGGCCACCAGCGGGCTGTAGCCCTTGAGCACCACCGTCGCGTTCCATTCGTCCGCGCAGTGGCGTACCGCCCCCCACCGGTCGGCCTGCACGGCCGGGATGTCGCACCCCAACAGCCGGGCCATCTCGCCGGGATGAGGCGTCAGGACCATGTGCGGCCGGATCATGGACCGCAGTTCCGCCGAGCTGGCCAGCAGCTTCAGCGCATCCGCATCGATGACGATTGGCCCGTCAAAGGCCGGCAGCACCTGGGCGAGGAAGGCGGCGGTGTCTTCGTGAAGCCCGATGCCCGGCCCCACGACCAGCGCATCGGCCGATTCCAACAGCGCGCAGAAGTCGCACGTCTCGCGGCCGGTTTGACAGTAAGCACATTCGCCTTGGGCGGTCAGGTCGCCGCCGCCTCTTTCACCCCGGGACGCGGGCCGTTCGTGTTTGGCACTTCCGTCGCAGATGACACCGAGGTGTTCATCAAACTGAGCACCGGCGGCGGAGAGCATCACCTCGGGCAGTTGGCAGGAAGCGGCAACCATGACGGGGGCTGGCGCGTGCAAGCGCACCATGCCCGCGCCGCTGCGCATGGCACCGATGGACGCGATGATGGCGGCGCCGGGGAGGAACCGAGAGCCGCCACAGATCACCACGCTGCCAAAGGTCCCCTTGTGCCCGCTGGCCGGGCGCGGCGGCAGAAGCCGCGCCACCTCCTCCAGCGTCACGGTTTCGCGGCTGAGCGATTCATCCTCCAGCAAGTCGCGCGGGAAGTTGATCGACTCCACGCGCACATGTCCGCACACGGCCACTCCGCGCGCTGACAACATTCCCACCTTGGGCAGTCCGAATGTGACTGTCAGCGCCGCATGGACAATGGGATAGTCTTGAGACTGAACGCCGCCATCCGCATCAAGTCCTGTCGGAATGTCCGCCGCGACAACGGGCGTTCCACTAGCATTGATGGCGCGCACAATGGCGTCCACCGGTGGACGAAGCGGCAGCCGCGCACCCGTGCCAAGCATGGCATCGACGATGGCATCGGCGTCGGCGAGAAGATCCCGCAATGCTGCGTCGTCACCGGGAAGCTCGCGCACCTGCACGCGATCCCGGGGAAGGCGCTCCCATGCCAGAGCCGCATCGCCGCGGAGATTATCCGTCCCCAGCACGGGAATGACGACGACCGTATATCCCGCCTGTGCCAGATGCCGCGCCGCCACAAAGCCATCGCCGCCATTGTTTCCACCGCCTGCGAGGACCACCACCAACCCGGGTTCGACATGGTCCATCACGGCGACGGCCAACCGCCCACCGGCGGCCTCCATCAAATCAATGCCGGGAATGCCGCGCTCCTCAATTGCGACACGATCTATCCGGCGCATCTGCTCGGCGGTGACGACTTTCATGGCAGTGCCGATTCCGAACGCTCACGAGATGGGCAGTGTCGGAATGCAGTCACAACCGCGCGCCGGGGGAAAGCCAAACCGGCAGGGTTGTCAGGCCTTTTCGTCCAGGACTTCGCGGATCTTGCGGGCCAGTTGAAGGCGGCTGTACGGCTTGCCCAACAAGTGCGCCCCCGGATCCAGGCGCCCGTGATGCACGATGGCATTGTCGGTATAGCCGGAAGTGTAGAGGACCTTCAGATCGGGCCGGGTCCCGCGCGCCGCGTCGGCCAATTGCCGCCCGTTCATGCCGCCGGGCATCACGATGTCGGTGAAGAGCAGATCGATTTCGTCGTGCTCGCGAAGCAGCTCCAGGGCTGCTGGGCCATTGGATGTTTCCAGCACCTTGTATCCCAGCACGCGCAGTTGATTCAGCGCGAAGATGCGCACCAGTTCGTCGTCCTCGACAAGCAGGACCGTTTCGGTGCCACCGGGCAGTGTCTCCGAGATCCGTCCAAGATCGATGGGTTCTTCATCACCCACCAACCGGGGCAGGTACATCTTCACGGTCGTCCCTTCGCCAAGTTCCGAGTAGATCTTGATGTGCCCGCTGGACTGCTTCACAAAGCCATGCACCATGCTCAGTCCCAGTCCCGTTCCCTTTCCCGGCTCCTTGGTGGTGAAGAACGGATCGAAGACCTTCTGGAAATGCTCCGGCGCAATGCCCTCCCCGGTATCGGAGATGGCGACCATGACATACTGGCCGGGTTGCACGTCCGTGTGATGCTCGGCGTAGTCGGCATCGATGACAACGCTCTGCGTTTCGATGGTCAACTTTCCCCCATTGGGCATGGCATCGCGCGCGTTGATGCACAGGTTGAGGACAGCGCTCTCCAACTGCGCCGGATCCACCATGGCACGCCACAATCCTGCTTCGCGGACGAATTCGATCTCCACGTCCTCACCCAAGGTACGCTTGAGAAGCGGGTCCATGCGCAGAAGCAAGGCGCCCACATCCACCGGCTTGGGATCCAACGCCTGCTTGCGCGCGAAGGCCAGGAGCCGATGCGTCAGGTCCGCGCCGGAGTTCCCCGCCTGCAGGATGGTCTCCGCCAATTGGCGGGCCTCCTCGTTGTCGGCCAGCTCCTCCACCAGCAGTTCCGCATTCCCCATGATGACCGTCAGCAGGTTGTTGAAATCGTGCGCCACACCACCGGTCAGCTTGCCGACGGCTTCGATGCGCTGTGATTGCTTGAGGTGCTCCTCGAACGCCAACTGGCTCGTGATCACGCGGAAGTAGATGGCCAAGCCATTCTCGGAAGGATACGCGCTGACCTCGAACCACTCATCCAATGGATCGTAAAAGGATTGAAACTTGACGGACTTGCCGGTGTGCACTGCCTCGTGGTACTTCTCATGGAAGATGGATCCAATGGCCTCTGGAAAACAGTCCCAGATGTTCCTGTCGATGAGCTCCTCCTGCTTCCGGCAAAGCACACGGGAAGCCTCCTCGTTCATGAATGCAATATTCCATTGATTGTCGAGGAACAGGAACGCATCCGACATGTTTTCCAGCGTTGCCGTCAACCGGTCTGCCAGGCGCTTTCGCTCCATCTCGACGCGCCGCTGCTCGGTGATGTCCTGAAAGGCGCCATGGAACCGCACAACCTTGCCCGCGTCGTTGAGCTCCGCCTCGCCGCTGATGCGCACGTTCAGCAACTTCCCCGAGGTGTTGTAAATCTGCACTTCCTCGTCAAAGGACTCGCCGGTTTCGGTGCAGCGGTCTATCACCGCCACGAGCCTCTCGAGGGATTCGGGAGTATACAGCGACAGGGAAATTTCCGGCGGAGGCATCTCGCCCACGGGGAATCCCAGGATCTCGTACATCTCGTCGGACCAGAAGACCTGGTGATCGGGAATTGTCACGGCCCATCCACCCATGCGCGCCAGCTTGCCGGCGATGCGCAGCAGGGCCTCGCGTTGTTGCAGGGCGCGATCGGCGAGGCGTTGCTCGGTGATGTCAGTCATCCCGCCAACCATGCGTATGGCCAGGCCCGAGTCATCGCGAATCACGAACCCACGATCGATGACATGGGCATAGCTGCCGTCGGCCCTCTGGAAGCGGTAGGTGTGCTCCCAGAAATCCTCCTCGCCATCGATGACGGCGTGGATGTCGCGCAGCGTCTCGTCCAGGTCCTCCGGATGGATCCGGCTGGTCCAGGATGTGGAGTCGGACGGCACCTTTTCAGGGTCATAGCCGAACAGGGTGAAGAACGTGCTGTTCCACTTCACCTCGTTGCTAAGAAGGTTCCAGTCCCAGATCGCATCGACGGTTGCCTGCGTGACATAGCGAAGACGCTCCTCGTTCTCCCGCAAGGCCATCTCGGTCAGGACACGCTCGGTGATGTCCTTGATGGCGCCGTGAACGCGGATGATCCTGCCCGTGGAGTCGCGCTGGCACTCTCCCAGGCAGCGCGTGTGCATCAGCTTTCCCGTGCGGGTGCTGGCCTTTACCTGCAGGTCGACAGGTTCGCCCGTCTCCAGGCAGTGATCGACGGCGGCAAGAAAGCTCTCCCGGGAAGCGGGAGTCAGCAGTGACATGATTTGCTCGCGGCCGGGGATGACGTCGGGCGGATACCCAAAGAGTTCGCACGCCTCCTGGGACCAGTAGAGAAGACGCTCATCCGCATCGATGGCCCAGGCCCCCATCCGGCCCACCTTGCCCGCGATGCGCAGCATGGCCTCGCGATGACGCAGCCGCATCAGCACGCGTTGGTGCTGTGAGATGTCGCGCGCAACGCTCAGCGCGCCGATGATGTTTCCCTCCCCATCGCGCAACGGTGCGGAATGGGTCTCCATCCAGCGCTCCGTGCCCTTCAGGCCGACGAAGCGAAATTGCAGCATGCCGGTCTTGCCACCGCATACCATGCGATGCAGGGCCATGAAGGAATGACGGTCCTCCTGATGAACGAAGTCCTCCACCGGCAGCCCCAGGACATCCGCGGGAGACTCGGCCTCCAGGATTCTCAGCCCCGCCGGATTCATTTCCAGCAGGCGGCCATCGGGCGACACGATCTTCACGCACTCGGGTTCGGTCTCCACGATGGTGCGCGCGCGGGCCTCGCTCTGGGCGCGGGCCTGCTGCGCGATGGTCAATGACACCAGGTTGGCCACGGAAAGGGCAAAGCTTTGCTCCGCCTCCGTCCAGATGCGCCGGCGCCGTGTGCTCTCGATGCACAGCACCCCTTCGAGTTGCCCGTTCACGAAGATCGGCGCGTCCAGCATCGACGTGATCCCGAGCGGCTTCATGTAGCTTTCGGTGAACTCGCTGGTCCGCGGATCGTTTGCGGCGTCGGCAGCGGAGATGATCCGGCGGTGATGAAGCGCCTGGAAGTAACCCGGATAGTCCGCGCGCTGCAGCAGCCCGCCGGAGGAATGTTGCTTGGAGGTGAGTTCGAACAACGAGTCGCACTTGATCGCACTTCGGTCCACGATGAAGCGCCATACGCTGACACGCTCCACGACCATGGCTCTTGCCACAGCTTCGGTGATTTCCTGGAGTGCCGGGGTCACTTCCCCGGTGTGCAGGGTGGCGCTCTGCATCAGGCGGGTCAGGGCCTCCTGCTGCCGCTCGTGGAACTGGCCGTAGCGTTCAATGGTCTCCTCCGCCAGAATGCGGGTGGTAATGTCGTTGACCATCGCCAACTCCGCACGCCGTCCCTCGAAGGTGATCGAGTGCCAGGTGATGTCGGCCAGCATCTGGCGGCCATCCTTGAGCTGGTGCTTCCACACACCCGAGCGGCGCAGGTCGTCGGGGGACTTGGACACCAGTTCCACGACCGCGCCATGATCATCCGGCGACCGGATGTCGGCGATGGTCATGGCGAGAAACTCGCTGCGGGAGTAGCCGTAATGTCTCACCGCAGCATCATTGACCGCGAGAAATCGATGTGAGTCTCTATCTTGGATCCACATGGGCTGTGGGTGACAGTCGAACAGGAGGCGAAAGTCCGGGGACTCCTCCAACAGATCATCGGGTACCTTGTTCTCGGCATCGGATGGCGAGGCGCGGGTCATCGAAGGGCCTTCTCTCGGACTTGGAACCGAACCAACTCTTCGGGGGAACTTGATGAACGGGTCATTGCCCGGAATCGCGGCTGGTCGAATTGCTCGACGATTGCTCTCTTAAATGCGCCAGCCAGAGTCGGATCCCAAGCAAAATATCGCCTGTGTATCGCAATCCATAGTCACATATCAAATCTGAAACTGCGTTGGGTGGTCAAAACCACGCGCGTTGGGGCACCAGTTCTGGCAGGTTCGCCCCGCAGTATTTGGAAGGCTACCCTGAAGAAGTGTAACAGCCGGGAACTTCTAGCGATCTCGTAGGAAAATATCGATGCCGGGAAGGGGCACCTCCCCCCTCCATCGATCAGGAAGACCAGCAGGATCCATTCCGGATGGTTTGGGTCGTTAATGATGCCGATCTCTCGGCGCCGTCGCCGCCCTTCTTCAAGACGACGCCCCCCACTTACCCCGCCCCTTCGACATCCTCCAGCAGGCCCGCTTCCTCCACCTCGTCGAACTTCACGCTCACGAGCTTGCTGACGCCCGGCTCCTGCATCGTGACGCCATAGATGGTGTCGGCCAGGCCCATGGTGATCTTGTTGTGGGTGATCACCAGGAACTGCGTGTCGCGGGCGAACTCGCGCAAGGCATCGCACATGCGCCCCACATTCACGTCGTCCAGCGGCGCGTCGATTTCGTCGAGGATACAGATCGGGGATGGGCGGTACTGAAAGAGCGCGAACATGAGCGCGATGGCGGTCAGTGCCTTCTCCCCACCGGACATCAGCGTGATGGAACCACCGATGTTCTTGCCGGGGGGTTGGGCGTAGATGTCGATGCCGGGCTCGGGGAACTTCTCGTCGTGCACCATCACCAGGTCCGCCTTCCCGCCGTTGAACAGGCGCCGGAACATGGCGGAGAAGTTTTCGCGGATGGCGTCGAGGGCCGTCTCGAAGAGGTTCTTCGTCGTCTCGTCAATGTTGCGGATGGCGTCCTCGAGTTGCTCGGTCGCCGACAGCAGGTCGTCGCGCTGGGCGGTGAGGAACGTCAGCCGCTCGCTCTGCGTGGCGTATTCCTCGATGGCCGCCTCGTTCACGGCGCCCATGCGTTGCAGCTTGCCGCGCAGCTCGGTGACCAGCGCGCGCAACTGCGCCGGGTCGGTGATCTGGTCGTCCTCGGCGGTGGTGGCGGGTTCATCCGGTTGAGCGTGCTCGCCGGCTTCGGCCGCCTCGCCTTCGGCGGCAGGCTTGCCTTCGTCGCCAGCCTCTTCCCTTTCCTCGCGCTCGTCCTCGTCGCCCGCTTCGGCGGCGGCTTCCGCGGCGGCGCGTTCGGCTTCCTCTTCGGCGGCCAGGTTTGCCTTCACGTCCTCGATGCCGTAGCCGAACTCGTCCTCGGCCTCGCGCTCCAGGTATTCCATCTGCGCGCGCAGTTCGGCGTGCTGCACCTGCGCCTCGCGCAGGTGATTGTCCGCCTCGTTGCGATCGCGTTGCAGGCGCTGCGCCTCACCCTGCAGGCGGCGCATGCTGGCGGCGAACTCCTCGTTCTCTCGGGAGGCGTCGTTGGCCTTGTTGTCCAGTTCCTCAAACTCGCGGGCCATGTCGCCCATGGCGTTCTCGGCCTGCTCACGGTCCAGGACCGCCTTGCGGCGTTCGTCGAGCAGGCGCTCGCGTTCCTCGCGGCGCAGGCGGCTGTCGGCTTCCGATTGGTCCAGGCTGTCGCGCATTTCCTGCAGGCGCGTGCGCAGCGCCGTGACACGCTCGCCCAGCCTCGTCTGGTTGTCGCGGGCGGCGGCGGCCTGCTCGGCCACCGATTGCAGGTCCTCCGCCATGCCGCGGGCGCGCTGTTCGCGCTCGGCGACCTGCGTGGCCTGCTCCTCGATGCGCGAGCCGATCTCCGTCAGGGCGGCGTCACTATTCGCGATGATCTCTTCCTGGCGCTGACGCTCCACGCGTTGTTGCGACACGCGCGCCTCGACACTGGCAAACTGGTTGCGGCTCTCGCGGCGGTCCTTCTCGGCCTGTTGCACGTCCTTGGACACGCCAGCCTGCTGCATCTGCAATTGATGGCGCGTGGCCTGCAGTTCCGCGGAGCGGGCGTAGAGCTGCCCCAGGCGGTCCTGCGTCGTGCGCATCTCCTCCTGCAAGCGGACCAGATCGCCCTCCAACGATTCCACACGTAGCGCAAGCTGACGGATCTCGCGCTGGCGCGAGAGCAAACCGCGTGTCTGGTGCGAGCCGCCGGACAACACACCGCGCGGGTTCACCACGTCACCCTGCAGCGAGACGAACCGGTTGCG
>CAZVAQ010000071.1:0-17723 GCA_964625145.1 uncultured Candidatus Sumerlaeota bacterium | reverse complement strand
AGGATGGTGCAGCCGCGGTGGCTGTCGGTGACGACGATGCGCAGGCTTTTCGGGCGGCTGAAGTCGACGACCCATTGATCGTCGTAGCCGCAATAGGGGAGGATCAAATCCTCGCGGCCGGTCTGGCGGATGATGCAGTAAAGGCGATGGAAGTGGATCTCGCGGGCCAGGCAGGCGTGGGCGATGGCGACGCAGAGCAGCAGCGCGGCGCCGCCTACGGCAGACAGCAGCCCGCCAGTCATGAGGGCCAATTCCTCGGCTTCGGTGCGGTTTGACACAAGGATGAGCCCACCAAGCAGACCGAAGACGCCAGCGGCTGTCGCCCAAGTGGAGAGTGACTCCATGCGCCGGGGCCAGTAATATACCTGCGTGGAGGCATCGGCGGTCGGCTCGCCGGTGATTCGGATGCGAGGATGGGAGAGGCGGGACAACTTGCTCATGACTCAACGGCTCCGGTGGTGAGACACCCGACATGCAGAGCAAGAAATCGTCCTCGCCACCGCGAAGTTCAACCCCAAATGCGGGGGCCTAGAAGATGCCGAAGAAGTCGCGCACTTCGGCAGGTCCGATTGTGATCGTTTGCACGTCGCCGGCGCTCAGGTTTTGCGCCTGATAGAAGATGTCCGGCTTGCCGGGGATGCGCACGCGCAATGTGTGCACGCCGGGCGGCAGGTGCAGGATGCCAAACCATCCGTTTCCATCGGTCACGGTGGCGGTCTGGGCCTGGCCGACGACTTCCACCTGCGCATGGTCCACGGGGTTCGGCCCGTCGAAGACGTGGCCCTCGATGATGCCAGTGACGGGGTTTGCCTTCCATTGGGGGACGGGTGCGTCGACCCATTCCTGGAAGACTTCCGTGCGGATGGTATCGAAGAACTGGGTGCGAGTGAAGCCGGAGGCCGCCTGGACTTCCGAACCCCAATCGTAAATGTTTAGTCCCGCCGCGCCTTGATTGCGCGCGTAGAGCAATTGCTGTGCGGAGTAAGCGGGATTTGTGTGAAGGTACGCGCCGATGCCGATGATGCTGCCGCGCTTGTCGTCGGCGGCCAGGGAGAGGTCCGTCCAGCCCTGATAGCGCGAGGGGACGGTTGACGTGGATTGGGAAACATAGTTCATGAGCGCGTTGTAGTCGATAATACCTGCTTCCAACCAACCCTTCCAGTCCTGGTAGACGCCGTTGTAGGCGGATGAGGTGGCGTAGTTTGAGGGGGAGTAGTTGGAACCCCAGTTGATGGTGCAGGTGGAGAGCAGCACACTTGGGTCCCTTTTCCACATTTGCACATAGAGCTTCTTGACGGCCAGCGTCACGCATTCGCGACGCCAGTTCCTCCACAGCGTATCGGAATCGGCGGGGATGCCCGAGCGGCCATGAACGGCGTTGAAGCGCGCGATGCTCACGGGGTTGTAACCGTGGACCTTGCCGTCGGCGGATTCAGGATAGCGGATGTAGTCGAGGTTCACCCCATCAATGTCATAATTGTCCATGACGTGCAGGATGACAGCGATGTTGTAGTCCACGGCGTCGGGATGTCCCGGGTCGAGGTAGCGCTGGGTTCCTCCCACGGGCTCGTAGGGCGGTTGGGTGGTGCTGCGGGCGTACATTTCCCATTCCGGATGAAGGGAGAGGGGATGCTGGGGATGGAGTGATTGTGACTTCTGGGCAATGCGGTGCATGACGAACCACGCGTGGACCTGTAGGCGCTTCTTGCCGCCACTGGTGTCATGGGCGAGGTTGATCAGGTACTGGAGGGGATCGAAGCTGCTGCCGCCGCTGATGTTTGTGGCGCGTGGCTCGATGGAGTTGTTGTAGACTGCGTCACCGACCTTGCGGACTTGTGGCATCAACGTGTTGATGTTGGCGGCTCGCGCGGTGTTGACGAGTTCCTGGGCCTGGGTGGCGTTTAGGAAGCTGCTGCCCCAACTGTCGGCCCAGATGACGCGGAACTCGCGGGGGTCGGGGACCCGCACGATCGCCACTTCGCTTTCGCTGGTGAAGCCGCCTTCATTGGTAGCGACGAACTGGTAATGGATGAGTGACCCCTGCACCTGCGGTGGAATCGGCCGAGACCAAGTGGAATTGGGTCCGGCTATGGCGGTCAGGGTGTTGGTGAGGGCTCCAATGCCGTATCGCACCTGGACGCTGGTCAGCGGGGTTTCGGAGTTGATCGTGGCCGAAAAGGTGATCAGCTTGCCTTCGGCGGGCGGATTGGGGCTGACGGTCAGGCCTGTGATGACAGGGGCGTCGACGCTCACCTTCCGAAGGATGATGGCGTCGGCAATATAGACATTGGAGCCTCCGGTCGCCACCAGGCGGATGTTTGCCGGTTGGGAGGTCGAAAAGGGGAAGACCCCCAGGGAAGTTTCCGTCATGCCGAGCGCGCCGTTCTGGTCAATGGCGACTGTGTCCACACCTCCTGCGTGGGTGATTTCGTGGGGGACGTAGGTCGAGCGGTTGGAGCTGCGGAGATAGGCGGCAAAGACCTCGTATGTGCCGTCTGACGGGACGGACTTCTGCCAAGTGGCGGTATTGTCCCCAGTGTAGCAGAAGCGATATCCGCCCCCGCTGTAACCTGCGGAGCCGCCTTGGCTCCAACTTCCGGTCTCGACGTAGGCAGGAGCCCCCTCGTCGTTATCGATCACAATCTGCTGAGCCAACCCATGTGCCGCAAGGAGCAGGAGGGCAAAAACCAGCGGAATCATCCATCTCTGGGCACTGCTCGGCATGGCGCTGGCGTTCCTCATCAGCAATTGCTCCTCGGCTGGGGTTTGGGTGTGTGGGGGAGTGAGGCTTTCGTCTAGGTTTCGCGTGGTGGCTATACCAAGACGACAGTTCCAAGCAAACGATAAGTAAGGGGTCCGGCCGGGAGAATTGTCCCCCCTTCGAGCTGGCCGTGAGCGGGCCTCTTCATGCTTGCTTTCAATCCCTGCCGCCCCCAGACATGGACTCTCATTAGAGGGTTGCCCGCGCTTCGCCGCCCGGAGTGCGCGGCTATTCCCTGCACCCCCCCCTTGCCGGGATCAGCATGCCACCGTCGCCGCGCCACGAGATCATGCACCGTACCATCGAGGCCTTGGAGGCCTCCTGCCGGTCGCATCCGGGCAATCGCAAGTTGCTGCACCAGCTTGCGCAGACGTACCTGCGGGCGGGCCGCTTCGATTCGCAGGCGCGGGCTGTCTACGAGAAGGTCAGCGAGGCCAACCCCAGCGACCTGAAGATTCAACAGGCGGTGGCGATCAGCTACCTGATCACGCAGGCCTCGGAGATCCTTGCCGACATCGACAGCCTGGAGGACATCGACGCGGAGGCGCTGGGGCGCTTCCAGTCGAAGCTCAACGAACTGGCCCGGCAGTATCCCGATTCTGCCGACGTCCATCGCTCGCTGGGCGAGATCGAGTTGATACGCGGCGAGTACCGCGTCGCGCTGCAGCACTATCGCGCGGCGTTGGCTCTGGGCATCACCGACCTGGAGATGGTGTGCGCCCACTTCGAGCGGCTGAATGCGCTGTATCCGCTGCCGGCGGATGTGGCGGTGTTCTTTGCGGAGATCTACCAACGCGGTGGCAACAGCGAGCAGGCCCATCGCCTCTATCGCCAGTTGCTGGAGGATGGCGAGCTCGACGAGAAGACACTGGAGGCTTATCATGCCTTTCTCGGCCGTCTGCGCATCATGGTCCGGCACGACAAGTCCGCCACGAATGCGCTGATGCGCGAGAGCTGCCAGGTCGCGCTGTTGACCGGCAAGACGGAGGAAGCGCTGGAGATCGCGCGGCAGGCCGGCCCGGACGTGATCGCCCACAGCACGCCGCTGGTGCGGCAACTGGCGCGGGTGCTGATCGACATGGAGGACTTCCGGCTCGCCTATGAGTACCTGACGCGGGTGCGGATGGATGGGGACATCAAGTCGCTGCTCAACGAGATCGCGATCCTTCTCGAGCAGCGCGGTGAGATCGACACGGCGGTGTACCTGCTCCAATACATCAACGAGCACGATGTCATCGGGACCGACTCGCAGTTCGACACCTGGCGGCAACGCAACACGCCGCGCGACCCGGATTGGGAGATCAAGGTCAACACCGAGTTGCAACTTGCCGAGCTGCATTGGCGCAACCGGCGCTGGCGCAATGCGTTCGACTCGTACCTGCATGTGTTGGAGTTGGGATACGACGATTACCGGCAGATCCTGGAGCCGCTGGATTCGCTGTTGGAGCGGCTCCCCGATGTCAGCGAGCGGCAATTGGCGTTCCTGGCCAATTTCTTCGCGGAGCGGCGCGATTGGCGCCGGACGCTGATCTTCGCGGAGCGGGCCTTGGGGCTCGATCCCGGGCTGGAGGACATTCGCGCGCGGATGATCCAGGCCTGCGAGCAGATCCTGCTGCAGGATCCCGAGGCTTGTGAGGTGCGGCTCAAGCTTGGCGACATGTACCTTGAGCGCAACAACATCGAGCGGGCGATGAAGGAATACCGCAAGGCGGGCAATTTCCCCGAATTCGGCATGAAGGCCGGCCGCCGGATTGCCGTGGCCTTGTACCGCGCGGGAGACCTGAAGGCCGCGTTCCAGCGCTTTCAGTCCATCCCGGTGCTGGAGGTGGAGGATCTCGAGCACCTGTACGACGTCATGATCTCATTCCAGGGGACCGAGCAATGGAACCTGGCGTTGGAAGCGGCGACCTTGATCAAGGAGTTCGATCCGGACTTCCGCGACATCCAGGCCAAGATCAACGAGTACCAGAACCGGATCAACAGCCTGGAGAATGACGGCGCGATCGATCCGCGGATGCGCGAGCTGATCGGCGATCACGCGATGGGGCGTTACCAGTATGTCGCCAAGGTGGGTTCGGGCGGCATGGGCGTTGTCCACAAGGTGCAGGACCTGAAGACCAACACGACGGTGGCGATGAAAATCCTGCGCGAGGGATTGTCGAGCAGCGACAAGGCGATCGACCGGTTCTTCCGCGAGGCGCGCATCGCGGCGACGCTGCGTCACCGGAACATCGTCAACATCCTCGACTACAACATCTCGAACACCTACGGCCAGTCCTACATCGCCATGGAGTTCGTGGATGGTCCTTCATTGCGCGACATCGTGGAGGACAAGTTCCAGGAAACCTTCGAGGTGGACACCGAGTACATCCTGACGATCCTGGATTGGACGATCCAGGTGTGCGATGCATTGGACACCACGCATCGCAAGGGGATCATCCATCGCGACATCAAGCCCGACAACATCATGATCGCGCCGGGCAACGTGGTGAAGCTCACGGACTTTGGGATTGTGCACATCGAGGAGGCGACCTTCACGCCGACCGGTGCATTGATCGGGACGCCGCGCTACATGTCGCCGGAGCAGGTTCATGGCGGGCGCATCGACCAGCGCTCGGACCTGTATTCCGTGGGCATCATCATCTATGAGATGCTGGTGGGCTCGCCGCCTTTCATTTCAGGGGACATTTCCTACCAGCAGGTGAACGTGATTCCCACGAATCCCCGCTCGATCTGCATCACGATTCCCGAATCGATCGACGCGATCGTGATGAAGTGCCTGGAGAAGAACTCGGCGGACCGGTATCAATCGGCCCTGGACCTGCGTTGCGCATTGGAAGAAGCGTTCCTGGCCCTTGGCGGCAATCCCGCGCGCCTGGAATACACCCGCAACGAGGGCATGCCACTGGTTCCGATCATGACGGGCGAAGGTCCGCGCGACAACCGCACACCGGCGGCAAAGTTGCTGGATGATTCCACCGGTGCCACCAATCCTGCGCCGCGCCAAATAGTGCCATCGGCTTATCCCAGCGCGGAGTCCGAGGACGAGGTTCTTGGCAATGAGTTGGACCTGTTCGAAGAGCAGGAAGAAGACCGGCTGGAGAAGTTTGTCCCGCGAAGTCACACTCCAACCCGTCACGCGACCAGCACCACCCGTGGGGTCCAGAAGTCTCCTCTCCCAAAGGTCGATGTCTCCGCGGCTGCGGAGGAAGTGACGGAGGACAAGGAAGACTCGCAGCCGAGCCCAATTCCGTTGGAGCCGGAGGCGGGTCCCGTTGCAACTCCCTCCGGATTCGCATCCATCCCACGCAAGGCGGTGACAAGTCTCAGCTCGGACTTGGACGTGGATTCGTCGATCTCTCGCGAGGCGGCCCGCCAGCTCTTCTCGGAGTTTGATGAGCTCGAGCCCACTTCAGAGCCGGTGCCACTGCCCGGATCATCGGACGATTCGGTCGCGTCAGCGGTTGAAAGCTCCGGGATCCCTTCAGAGCTCGACTTGCCGGCCGATCGGCCGCGCTCCATTACCGATATCGAGAGGGAGTTGTTGGTCGATACTCCCGTGCCCGCGGCGCGCAGAAGCTCGCTGGCGTCCGATCTGGATGATCTGGACGATTGGGACCCGAGAAGCTAATTGCGGGTTGGGACGGCGGCGGGATCGTTTTGCTCGCCGAACGGCATCTCGACCATGCGGCGGATTTCCTCGCCGAGTAGGTCTTCGCTCGCTGTGGACAGGACCGTGTCCACGCGTGCCGAAGCGGGGAGATTGAACCGGCGGCCTTCGAGGAGTTCCATCTCCAGCGCCCGCGCCACTTCGGGCAGCAGTTGCACGGCGCGCGCGGCTGCGGGTGTTTCCGCGTATTGGGTCAGGATCGTGTCGATGATCTTCCAGGCTTCATCCAACCGGTCCATGTGATAGGCCCGCTCGGCCTCCTGGTAATGTGCCTCGGCGATGTAGGGGCGCTTTTCCTGCTCCACAAGGATGTTTCGTCGCGCGAGGGCTGCCAAGTCCTGGGCCTGCTTTTGCACCGGTGATTCGCGACCGGGATTGAGTTCCATCTCGCCGCAGATGTTGACGACCTTCTCCATCAACCCTTCGTCGAATGCCTCGACGGCGCGCTGCAGGATGTCGACATCGCGGTCGTGCTTGAGTTGCTCGACCAACTTGTCGGCGGGTTCCTTGAGTATTGGATTTTGCCGGATCCGCTCCAGCAGATTGATGGCCTCGTCTGTCAGGTCGTTCTCGGAAGCCCACAAAGCCAGTTGGAACAGGTCGGCCGGGTTGCGCTCGTCAACCGTGCGTCTGTCCGCTTCGAAGCGCGCCCGCTTCCACAGGACTTCCAGGTCACCGTTCCATTGCCGCTCCGGCAGGGATTCGATGATGGCCAGGGCACTGGCCGGATCGCCATTTCGCATGCGGGTGCTTGCCCATGAAGATATCAGGGCCTGCTCGGCGGAAAGCGCGGCCAGGGGCATGCGTTCTTCGACCCAGCGCGCAACCCATTCGATGGCGTCTTCCTCGCGGTTTTGGGCTTCGGCCCAGCGGAGCAGGTGCCGCAGAACGTGGGAGGTCCTGTTTTCGGCGATGGCAGGATATTCAACGGCGAGCTCCTCGTCGAGCAGTCGGAGGGCCAGCTCGTATTCTTGCTGGTCGCGGGCCCGGGCGGCGCGGGCCAGCGCCATCATTGGCTCTGCTGAGAGGTCCGCCAGTTCCGAATCGATCAGGCGCAGCCGCTCGAGCTGTTCGACAGCTTCCGTCGAGCGATTCTCATAGATGAGGCGTCGGATGGTGCGGTTCAGGAACGATCGTGCCCATGTCCCTGCGTCACGATCCGACGCCAGGAATCCCACTCCGGCAGCCATCATCAGGTCGCTGGCCTCGAGGGGAGCTTCCAGCTCGGCCATCAGGCGCGCGAGCTGGACTCTCCCCGCCGGGGTGAGTCGGTTTGAATTGCTGATCCGTAGTAGGAGGATGCGAACATCGGGGGAATGCTCCCGCGGCATCCGGCGGATGACGGCCATGAAGTCGCGGTCGTTGGTGACCATGTAGCGCGCCGGAAAGTCTGAATCTATGGTCTCCAAGGCGTCGGCGACCAGCCCCAAGGCCTTGAGGGCGTTCCCGGTCTTGATAGCTGCGGCGATGGAGAGCTCGAGGTTCTTCTCCTCGGTTCCCCGGTCGATTCGTTCCAGGACGTCCCATCTCAATGGTATTTCCCCCGTGGCGGTGGAAACAACCACCCGCTCGCCGCTCTCCTCGATGACGACCCCTTCGAACCAATTGCCGTTCTTGAGGTGGATGACGTCCGCGGGGCCTTGCGCTGCAAGCAGGAGAAGGGCCCCGGCGAGGGAGGGTATTGCCAAGTTTCTTCCTGTGGCCACCAAATGTCTCATCTCCTCACGTCCTCGGACCGATACAACGGGGGGTGGCGGGACTCGTCAACGCCAACCGGAGGAGTTTTTTGGATTGTCTGACTACCCCCTCCTCCGGGATCAAGGCGCCTGCACACAGAGCCAGAAACGAGACCACCGATGGCGAGCCAGAGTACCCCCCAAGAGACCCCTGTCCATGGCAGGCTGTTTAGCATCGATGAGTTGGTGGGAGCCACTCTGGACGACCGCTATGTGTTGGATGAGCAGATCGGCCAAGGTGCCATGGGTTCGGTCTTTCGGGCCCGCCAGGTCCGGTTGCGCCGGACTGTGGCGATCAAGGTACCCAAGCCGGAGCTGTGCTCGCAGGAGGGCTTCCTTGGCCGGTTCGAGCGCGAGGCGCTCACGATGGCCAAGCTGGTGCATCACAACATCGTCCAAATCTTCGACGTTTCCGTCTCCAACGATCTATCCAAGCCCAGCTTCATCGTGATGGAGTTTGTGGAGGGGGTGGTCCTGGACAAGTTCCTGAAGTCCCAGACGAACAAGCTGACCATCTCGGCGGTGCTGGACATCATGGGACAGATTGCCAGCGGTCTGGACGCGGCCCATGCGCGCGGAATCGTTCACCGGGACATCAAGCCGGAAAACATCGTCATCACGTTGCCGCAGCGAATTCCCAAGATCATGGACTTTGGAATCGCGAAGGTGGAGATGGAGAACGCGTTCAAGACGATGGACCTGCAGACGTTGGGGACGCCGGCCTACATGGCCCCCGAGCAGATCATGGGGAAGGCGATCACGCCGGCGGCGGATATCTACTCGTTCTCCATCATGATCTACCGATTGCTGACGAACCAATATCCGTTCGAGGCGATCACGACCACGGCGATGTTGATGGCGCACTTGCAGGAGCCGCCGTCGCCGATCCATCGGGTCAATCACTTCCTGCCTCCGCTGCTGTGGGAGGTCATCGAGCGTGGCTTGTCCAAGGAGCCCGGTGACCGGCCTGTGAGCGCGAGCAAACTGGTGGAGGATATCGGTGTCGCGCTGGAGCCTTTCAAGTCCCGCGCGCTGGCCGAGTTGTTGGCGAACAATTCGGACGACACCCTGCCGATGTTCCTGAGCAATGCGGCGAAGGCCGCAACGGAAGTTAGCGGAGGGGATCCGGACAAGACGCCGCAGCCGGTGTCACCCACGGCGACGACAAAGCCCTCCATCCCGAAGGCCGCTCCGAAGCCGGAAAAGAAGTCCACCTCGTATATGCGTTACATCGTGCCGGCGATCCTGGGCCTGGTGGCCGTGAGCTTTGTGCTCCTGATTGGCGTTGGCTATCTGGTGTATTCCATCGTCTACAAGGACGACGGACGGAAGCCGAAGTCCGTAGAGGTTGCCTCGCCGTCCACCTCACCGGATACGGAAGTCTCCGACCCCGCGAACCAGACAACCGTCATTGATCATCCGGTCGTCATTGAGGCGACTCCGACCCCAGAGCCATTGATCCTCGCGACGACTCCAACGCCAGAGCCACTGATCATTGCGACGGCACCAACACCTACGCCGCAGCCAACGCCAGAGCCAACACCTGAGCCTACACCGACGCCCTCACCAACTCCTGTCCCGCAACCGACGGCAACGCCCACGACGTCGCCGCGCTTTGTGCCACCTCCGGTCGTGTTAGGCACGCCGACCCCGGCGCCGACTCCGACACCCGCGGCGACGCCGGAGCCCACGCCGACGCCGATTTCAACGCCGAGTGGGACTCCCACTCCGGTCCAGGCAGTGTTCGCGCTTCTGGAGCCAAACCCGTTGTACGATCCGGACCAAACCCCGCTGCAGACAAATCCTGATTACCTGTCGCGCATCCGCCGGCAGATTGATTCGTCGATCAACCTGCGAATCAACCTGCCGAGCTATCAGGGCAAGGTGCTCGCCACAGAGAATGACCTGGCGCGTGCCGGTGGTACGACCGGCCGCACTTTGCTGGATCGTGTGGTGACTTTGGCGACGGTGCACGACGACGTGCGCTTGGAGTTTATCAAGCGCGAGGAATCACTCTACTGGGACGATCGCGCGCAGGTTGCGATGGATTGGCGAATCACGGGTTTGGAGCGCGGTGTCGCTGAACCGCGTCCCCGGATGACACTCGTCGAGAGCCAGACACCGCTGGCGATGCGATTTGAACGCGCGGGTGCCGATTGGCGCCTGACCGCCATGGTCGGCGAAATCGCCCGCATCCGTCCGCGGTGAGAGAATTTCGGCTTCGTGTTTCCTGGCTTGGAAACGTTGGGATGCGCGCGACAGCGGATATCATCCGCCAGCTCCAACCAGGAGTGATCCAGAGAGGGATCATCCGAAATTCTTGCTCATTGTCGGAATGATGTGGAACAAGGAGTCCACAGGATTCCGCGATGCACTTCAGAACACCGCAATGATGTCCCGTTCATCCGCGCTGGGGGGCGGCAGGTAGAATGCGTACGGATCATCGGGCTCGAAGACGCCTTCCGTGTTGGTGCCATCTACGCGCAGGGGGATTGGCGATTCGTCGCCGGTCCATGTGTTGAAGTTGAACTTTTGCCGATCGCTGAGGCGGACACGGTTCACCGGCCCATAGATCAGCGGCTGGCTTGGCGCGACCTGGGTGCGCTTGGTGGCGGGCGTTTCCCACATGATGAACACATGATTGCTGCCGACCACCGTGCCGATGTTGTCCTTGTCGATCCACATGGCGGTTCGCTCGTCCACGGAAATTGATCGCATGGTTTCGGCCCGGCCGTCCTGCACGATGCGCGCCATCCATGACAAGGGCCGGCCCATGCGGTTGCGTTGCGTGAAGTGTTGGTCCAGGATCACGCCGGACATTACCTCGGCATCGATGAAGGCGTCCACCAAACGGTTGCCGCTGTGGTAGGGATTGGCGATCGCGTCGCTTCCCGTTGGTGATGATCCGACCGGGGCAAAGATGAAGCCGCCCAGGATGGCCTCTCCCGCGCTCGTGCCGCCGAGGATGGCGCCGCGATCCCATGCGCGCTGGATCGCCTCGTGGGTGCGCGTGTCGGTCCATGCATTCAGATGATTGGTCTGGTTTCCGCCGGCGAACCAGATGAATTCCGCCGTGTCGATCACCCAGACCATGTAGTCGGAGTTTGCGTGACTCTCGGAGGTGAGGACGATGCTCTCGACGGAGTTCGGCTTGAAGGTCCCGGTGAGCATGTTGTAGAGGTAGTCGTTGTACCCATTCGAGCCACTGGTACGCAGGACCACGACGTCACCTCCGCGAGTTGCCGGCAGGGCGAAGCGGCTGAACGCCAGGGTGACGTCGGTGCTGCCACCCATGAGGAGCAGGGCGGGGCCGTCGGGCTGCACCGCTTTGTCGTCCGGATCGCCGGTGATCCAGACATTGAGCGAGCCGGGTTTTTCCGGCCGCGGCCCGGGATCGGCGGCAATGGGGAGGGCCGCGAGGCACAGCGCGGCGGCGGCGAGCGCAAAACGGCTTGGCAAAGGGCAGTGGGGGGTGGGACGGTTCATAAGCGTTCCGATCCGGAGTCGAGCAAAGATGAACAACATTTCAACCCCGCCGCTTCCCGAGAAAGAGGGAATTGCCTCGTCTGCGGATTTTTTTGATCGAATCCTCGATTCGACGCCCGATGGCATCATGGTCGTCGGCCCAGACCGGCGCATTCTGGTCTTCAATCGCGCCTGTGGAGAGTTGCTGGGGCGTGATCCCCATGAGGTGCTCAGCGGAAACTGGAAGTGCGGTGATGTGGTGAACTGCCATCTGGAGGACGGGACGAAGCTGTCCACCACGGCGCTGTGCCCCGCGCGTGATTTGTTCGAAGGGCGCCTGGAGTCGCAGGTGGAGGAGATGTTGGCCACCACGGCCAGCGGCGCGGAGCGATGGATCGAGACCAGCTACAGCCCCGTGCGGGGAGCCGACGGCGAGGTGGAGTTTGTGATCGGAATCCTGCGCGATGTGCACGAGCGCAAACGGCTGGAGATGCGCCTTCGCGAAGCAGAGAAGTTGGCTTCGCTCGGCCAGTTAACCGCCGGGATCGCCCACGAGATCAAGAACCCGCTGGGGATTATCCTCTCCTCAGTGGAGCTGATCCTGGACGAGTCCCGTCCGCGGGAGATTCAGCGGGAGGCGGCCGAGTACATCCGCGAAGAGGTCAAGCGGCTGGACAGCCGCATCCGCGCTTTTCTTGGGTTTGCGCGCCCCAGTCCCGCGCGGCCGGAGCCAACTGTGCTCAACGGTTTGGTCAGGCGCACCGCGGAGAGTTTCCGAAAGGCTTTCCCGGGCATTCATCTGGACTTTGACCTGCAAACGCCGGAGTTCATCGTGATGGTGGACCCGGACCAGATTCAGCAGGTGCTGGCGAACCTGGTGCTCAACGCGGTGGATGCGGGCGGGCAGGACTTGCGAATGCTGCTGGCCACGCGCTGCAACGGCGATGAGATCCGGCTGGAAGTGCACGACGACGGACCGGGGATTCCGGCCGACATCCGGCGCGAGATCTTCAATCCATTCTTCACCACAAAGGCCGATGGCACGGGACTGGGCCTCGCCATCGTCAGCCAGATCATCATGGCTCATCACGGCAACATCGTGGCCACGGAATCGCCATTGGGTGGCGCGCAGTTCTCCATCTCGCTGCCGCTGAAGTGCGCGAGCCCGCAGTGAGGCTTCCCAAAAAGAAACCGCCACCCGGTGCGTCCGGATGGCGGTTGTCATGTCGCTGGTGAGTGGGACGCGGTCAGCTCTGAAGCGCGGCCATGTGTTCGCGGGTGCGGGCCTTCTCGCCTTCGTCCTTGGTGACGTTCACGTAGACGTCCCATGTGGACTTGGCCTGCGGGATGAAGCCCGCCTTCTCATAGCACACCGCCAGGTTGTAGATGGCGTCGCTGAGATTGGGGTCTATCTCGATGGCCTTGCGGAAGTGGTTGATGGCCTCGGCGTAATTCTGCTGCGCGGCGAAGTGGCAGCCCAGATTGTAGAGGTCGACGGCTTCGACCGTTTCCACACCCCAGTCCTTGAGGGCCATGGCCCGCTCGGCGGGATTGACCGAGTTGATCAGCGTGACCCCGAACAAATCCAGGGCGGCGTCCTTCTTGCCGGCCATCAATTCGCGGTACAGGTTCAGGTTACGCTCGTACAGATCGGCTTCCTTGCGGGGCATACGCATCTCTCCGGGATCATTGACGGGGGCGGAGCCTGGCCGGCTCCGAAATGGGGCGGGAGTGTGCGAAGCCCTCCCGTCAGCTGTCGAGGGAAATCACGAAAGCCTTGCATCACCTTGCCCCCCCCGCGTACTTGGGAGTGTTCCCGTTGGGAGTGCCCGTTGGGTATTTTGGATGCGATTTCGGCGGCTGATGCCTGGCCGTCTTCCGGAGACCGGCTGATATGAAGCCTTGGCCGATGGTGAAGGAACTTTCCCGCCCTTGGGCCCTGCTGCATCCCTGCTATCTGGCGCTTCTGCTTTTTGTGGCGCTGGCGCTGCCTTTGCCCGCCCAGAACGATGGGGTCTGGCGACTCAGGGTCCGCGATAGCGTCACACGAGGCGAGGCGGAGCGCGCCATTCAAGCCCTGGAGGATATCCCGGGCATTGAGATGGTTGAATTGCCCAGCGGGGCCTATGCCGTCTATGCTGGCCGGTACGCGTCCGAGGAGGACGCTCAGCGGGCCCACGACCGGTTTCTGGAAACAGGAGTCCGGCTGGGGGTTCCCATATTCATTCCGTCAGCGACCCCGACCCCCGGAGCGACTACCCCGACTCCATCGGCCACGGCTTCGGCGCCACCGACCCCGGTCGCTGGCCCTCAACCGGCAGGCCAGACGCCGGATACGTCGATGGGGCAGAGTTCCCCGACTCCCGCCAGCGGGTCATCGGGGGGCTCCAAGCTACCGTTGCAATTGATTCTGGCCATTGCGGCGGGGGTGATAGTCGTGGGGGCCGGGGTGTATTTCTTCATGCGGAAGAAGGCTGAACCGCCCCCGCCTCCGGCCCCCGTGAAGCCGATGGCCCCGCTGCCCGTGGCCAAGCCCCGCCCGAAGCCCGCCGCCAGCCCGGCGGTCAGCCGCCCGGAGCCCAAGGTCGAGCCGGCACCCGTCGCGGCAAAGGCGGAGCCCGAGCCGCCGGCCAAGCCAGCGGCCATCGAATTTGCCCGGGCGATGCCGGATACTGCCCCCGAGCCGCCGCCCCCTGCCCGGCAGCCGATCGCCATGCCGGAAGTGCCCGTCATCGATCCAACTCCTTCGATCATCCTGAACGATATCTTCGAGGACGAGCCGGAAACCCCGGCTAGCGCCACCCCCCTTGCGGAAGAGGGGCCCCGGCTCGACTTCCTGATGGACGAGGAGCCGAAGTCCGCATCCGCGTCGGGGAATGGATCCTCAGCCACCGGCGACGAGGGGCTCGGCATACCCTTCAATCTTGGTGGAGCGACTGCCACGCCCATGCCGGAGTCCGCCCCGCAGCGCAACGTGCCGACGGGATTTGGTGCCGGGTCGATCATCTTCGAGCAGGACCTGTCGGACGCGACACCAGACTATCCGCCCCCCGGCTGGACGGGCTCGTATGACTACGCCCGGCTCAAGGTCGTGAAGGATCCAGAATCCGGCGACGGTCCGCACATGCGTTTCGAGAAGGAGACGGGCATCGGCAGCGCCTACTACAGTTGCCAGTTTCCGGAAGCCCACGGGCGCCTCGCCGTTGATTTCGAGATTCGCTGCGACGACAAGAACAAGTACCTGCTCGGCTTCTACATCGAGAAGGACCAGGATTTCCGCCAGAGCATCCACGCGTTGATCCATCGCACGAACGCGAAGGCCAACCCGGTGCTGCGCCTGCAGAACGAATCGGTGCCTTATGAGTTTGGCACCTGGCGGCGGGTGCGCTACGAGATCGACCTCGTGCGTCACATCATCGATGGCTTTGTCGATGACGAACCGGTGATCGTGGGGCAGCGCCTGACCTCGTGCCCCGACGGGCTGAACACGCTGTCGATTCGCGATAACTTGGCGACGACCGGCGTGTTGCTCCTGCGGAACCTGCGGATCACGGCGCTGGACTGACAGAGCGAATCACAACAGCCAATGCAGCAACATCATCCCTCCGCCAGCGGCGGCGGTGATCCAGATGTTGTCGTTGCCGGGGAGCGGGATCTGCTCCACGACCGTCGCAATTGCACATCCACCCGCTGCAATCGCCGCAGGGACGGACGTTAGCGTCAGCACCGCGACGAGCGAGCTGGCGATGAAGGCCACGGAGCCCTCCGCCGTTTTCTTCCCAATGCGAAAGCGTCCATAGGTCCGCCCCACCAGCGCGGCCATGGGATCGCCGATGCCCAGCACCAGCAACGCCGCGATGGACACGGGCATGGGGAACACGGCCAGGGCCAACACGACAGCGATGAGCGCCCATGTCGCGCCGTTGAGATGCACGGTCGTGCGCGTGCGGCGCTCTTCCGGCGTCATGAGTAGTCCGAGCGTACCGACCACCATTCGGTCAAAGAAGCGCCAACGCGTGCGCAGCCATTCGCCCGCGATGGCTAGGGCCAGGCAGCCGATCGCGATGGGGAGCGCGGGCCAGCGGCCGGCAGAGATCGCAGCCCATACAAAGGCGCCGACGACCGCCATGTGCAGCAGCTTGCGAAGGAGGAAGCCTGCGTTGCCTTGGCGTTTGCTCATGATTGCGGGCCGGGCGCGTGGGTGGGCGATGATCACAAGATGACGGCAGTGTCCACAACCCGGGAACCGGGTGCAATGGGCGTTGAGGGTACGCTTTCCCTCGCCATCAGTCCGGGCCTGTGGATAGAAGAGGGATGCATCGTCGACCTGCCATCAAACCGTTCCGGGCCATTCATCATGATCAATCGTGACCGCCTCATTGCATCGCTTCGCAAGTTCGCCACGCTGCTGGAACTCGATGGCGCCAACACCTTCAAGGTGAACGCGTATGTCAAGGGCGCGCGCGTTTTGGCCGATGAGGCCATCGACATCGACGCGCGCGTGGAGGCCGGCACGTTGACGGAGATCGACGGCGTCGGGAAGGGCTTGGCCGAGAAGATTGAAGAGTTTGCCCGCGAGGGAAAGATCGCGGAACTGGCGGAGCTGGAGGCGAAGTTCCCCGAGGGACTTGTCGCCATGACGGACATCCCCGGTTTTGGCGCGAAGAAGGCCCGCGCTGTGTTTGACGAGCTGGGCATCGCCACGATCGAGGACCTGGCCAAGGGATGCGAGGAAGGCTCCGTCGCCGGTTTGAAGGGATTCGGCAAGAAGACCGCCGAGAAGATCCTCGCCGGGATCGAGCAGATGAAGAAGCACAGCGGGCGATTCCGCATCGACGTGGCATGGCGCGCGGCACAGCCGATCCTGAAGATGTTGCGCGAGCAGAAGGATGTGAAGCGTGTGGAGGTTGCGGGAAGTCTGCGCCGGTGGCGCGAGACGGCGAAGGATCTCGACTTTGTCTGCGCGACGGACAAGCCCGAAGCGGTCTCCAAGGCATTCCGCGATATGCCAAACGTGGAGTCCGTCATTGGCAGCGGCGAGACAAAGACAAGCGTGCTGCTGTCGTCGGGAATGCAGGCGGATCTGCGCTGCGTGTCGGAGGAGCAGTTTCCCTTCGCGCTGCAACATTTCAGCGGATCGAAGGAACACAACACCGCCCTACGTGCGTTGGCGAAGGAACTGGGCCTGAAGAGCAACGAATACGGCCTGTTCAAGGAAGGGAGCGAAAAGTCGCTGAAGGCCAAGGACGAGGCCGGCATCTACAAGCATCTGGGCCTTGCGTTCATCGGTCCCGAGCTTCGCGAGGACATGGGCGAGATCGAAGCTGCCGCAAAGGACGCGCTGCCAAGACTGATCGAGCAGAAGGACCTGCGCGGGTTGCTGCACATGCACACACATTACAGCGACGGCCAACCGCATGTGGAGGATTACGCGCGGTGGGCCCACGAGAACGGCTTCGAGTGGATGGGCATTGCCGACCACAGCCAGAGTGCCGCCTACGCGGGCGGGTTGAAGCCCGACCGCGTGCGCAAGCAATGGAAGGAGATCGACAAGGTCAACGCCGAGTGGAAGAAGAAGGGCGTCGTGCTGCTGAAGGGAATCGAGTCGGACATCCTCGTCGATGGGGCATTGGATTATGAGGAGGATTTTCTCGCGGAGTTCGACTTCATCGTCGCCAGCGTGCACAACCGGATGAACCTGGGAGAGGAGGAGCAGACCGCGCGGGTGTTGCGGGCCGTCGAGCATCCGCGAACCACCGTGCTGGGCCACATGACCGGCCGGTTGATCCTGGCGCGCGATGGGATGAAGCTGCGCCAGAAGGACATCATCCGCCGCTGCGCCGAATGCGGCACCATCATCGAGATCAACGCCGCGCCGCAACGCCTCGACATGGATTGGCGGCTTGTGCACTTCGCCATCGAACAAGGCGCGCTCCTGTCCATCGGCCCCGACGCGCACGACATGGCCATGCTCGAAAATGTGAAGTACGGCCTAGCCATGGCACGCAAGGGCTGGGCGGAAGCAAAGCACATCGTGAACACCTGGCCCGCGAAGAAGTTCCTGGAGTATGCGCGGAAGAAGAAATAGAAA
>CAZVAQ010000070.1:0-17841 GCA_964625145.1 uncultured Candidatus Sumerlaeota bacterium | reverse complement strand
GCCGCCCGGCCGTGGAAGCGGGCGAGCGCCGCGGCTTCCTCCCCGGCGACCTCGCGCAAAAATTCGATCCCTTCATCCGCCCCTTGTGGGATGCCCTGTACGAGATGATGGAGGGCGAGAAGATCCGCGCCGCCGTGGAATCCGGCGTCATCGAGATCGCGCCGCTCGCCTACATGCGCGGCCGCACGCTCAACAACGCGTTCGTCATCCTCGACGAGGGACAGAACACCACCATCGAGCAGATGAAGATGTTCATCACGCGCCTGGGATTTGACAGCCAAGCCGTCATCACCGGCGACATGACGCAGATCGACCTGCCCAAGGGCCACCAATCCGGCCTGGTCCACGCCGTCCGCATCCTGGCGGACATCAAGGGCGTGGAGGTCGTCCACTTCAACGACCGCGACGTCGTCCGCCATCCGCTCCTCACGCGGATCATCCAAGCCTACGATAAATCGAAGAGTGAAGAGTGAAAGGCTCGCACGCCATGCCTCACGGCCCGGAGCCGAGGCGGGACCTGCCCGAGAGGACGTTTGAATTCTCCCGGAGAATCGTGGCTCTCTGCAAAGTGCTGGAGGACATGGGCGGGGTGGCAAAAGTCATGGGCAGGCAATTGTTGCGATCGGAGACGTCCATCGGCGCCAATGTCGAGGAAGGACAAGGGAGCTTTAGCCGGGCAGATTTCATCGCCAAGTATTCAATTTCCTGCAAGGAAGCCAGGGAGACACACTATTGGTTGCGGTTGCTGAAGGCGTCGGACTTGCTACCCTCCGGCAAACTGGAGCCGATCATCGACGAGGCCAATGAGTTGATCGCCATTCTGACCACAATCATCCGGAAGACCCGCGATGGGGGAAAGGGCGAGGGAGGTCCAGCCCATGACGCCTAGCCAATTGACCAGCACAAGGGCTCAACGCCTGGAAATCTTTCACTCTTCACTCTTCACTCTTCACTCTTCATGAGAATTGTTCCTCTGGCAAGAAAGGCCCGCGAACTCGCCCGGCAGCGCGAGGGGCGCGACCGTGTGCCATTCCATCCCACGCGGTGGTTGACGCTGGCGGGCGTGTTCCTGCTGACCGTCGTGATCACCGCGCCCATCGTCTGGTTGCAGGGCGTCCCCAGTGCCGAAGGCGAACTGATCCACGAACCCATCCGCGCCGAGGTGCCCTTCTCCTATCTCTCGCCGGCCGATCGCGAGGCGTGGACGGAGCGCCGCCAACGCGATCACGACCGCGTGTTCGTCTATGACTCCACGCGCAAGTTGGCCGGCATCGAGAGGGTCGAGCAGATCGTGGCCGAGGCGCGGCGCATCGCCACGGAGTCCAACGATCTGGATGGCGAGACGCTGCGCGACAAGATGGCCGCGGTGGACGACCAGTTCATGGGATGGAGCCCGGAGGACGCCGCGGTGCTGGGCCGTCTGGTCCTGGACGAACGGTTCCGCGAGGCCGCCATCGAGATCGTGGAGGAGACGTACGGCGACAACTACGTGATGACGCGGCGGGACTTCGACCGCATGGGCGCCAGCCGTTCCTCGGCGCGCTCGGTGTGGCGCGACCAGCCGCCACCCTCCAACGCGGGCGAGATCGTCTATCCCGACGACACGTCCATCATCCTGCGCAACCTCGTGCGGCGTCGCCTGCAATCGGTCCTGATGACGCCATGGAACGCCCCCGGGTCGGTCATGGGAACCAACCTGGCCGACGTGATGGATACCCCCGGGGCGCACGTGGCGATCAGGCTGATTGAGATGGGAATCGGCCCGAACTACGCATACAGCGCCGAGGAGACAAAGCGCGCGTTTGATTCCTATCCCCCGCCGCGGCCCACGCAATATTCCCGCGGTGCCCTGCTGGCGCCGACGGCCCCCGGCGTGACATTCCCCCATGCGCTGACCGAGGCGGAATCGCACCTGCTCTCCGAATACGGCAGCGCGCGCCAACGCCACAACCTGCTCAAGTTCGGCGCGCAGGTCCTGTTCGTCCTCATCGCGTTCCTCATCATCTCGTTCTTCGTCATCAAGTTCAGCCGCGAGCTGGAATTCTCCAGCCGTACCGTGCTGCTGCTCGCGATTCCCGTGCTGCTGGCGCTCGGCATGGGGCGCGGGTTGCTGCTGATGGGCGGGGAAAACATGCCCGACATCGGCTACGCGTTCCCCGCCGGTGTGATCGGCATCCTCGGCGTGCTGCTGCTCGATGTGCGCCTCGCCATCCTCCTCGTCACCTGGGGTTGTCTGCTCTTCGGACTGGAAGCCGACCTGCGCTACGAATTCGTCATCGTCGGCCTCTTCGGCGGCTACACCGCGGTCGCCGCGTTGTACACCTTCCGCGAACGGCGCGAGGTTCTCTACGCCGGCTTGCTGATCGGCGTGGTCAACGGCGCCACAATCCTGATCATTCACTTCGTCGGCGATTGGAGCTCCGACGCATGGATGGCCGCCAGCATCGGCGCGGTCTCCGGCGTCATGTGCTCGCTCATCTCCTTCGCCGTGATACCCGTCTTCGAATTCGCGTTCAAGATCACCACCGACATGCGGCTGCTGGAGCTGTCGGGCCTGAAGCATCCGCTGTTGCGGCAGTTGGAGGAACGCGCGCCCGGCACATGGCAGCACACGCTCAACGTGACCAAGCTGGCCGAGGAAGCGGCAGAGCACATCGGCGTGAATTCGCTGCTGGTGCGCACGGGATGCTATTTCCACGACATCGGAAAGATGGGCCGCCCGGAATACTTCACCGAGAACCAGGTCACGCCGGAGGACAAGAAGCGCCACGAGAGCAAGAAGCCGCAGATGTCCACGCTGATCATCAAGGATCACGTGAAGCGCGGCATTGAGCTCGCCGACAAGTATGGCCTGCCGCCGGAAATCAAGGCATTCATCCCCGAGCACCACGGCACCAGCCTCATCGTATACTTCTATCACAAGGCGCTGACCGCCCACGACCGCGGCGAGCAGAAGGAACCCGTGCGCGAGGAGGATTACCGCTATCCCGGCCCCAAGCCGCAGACCATCGCGTCCGCGTTGGTCATGCTCGCCGACACCGTCGAGGCCACAGCCACCGCAAAGCTCAGCGGCCGCGCCATTCGCGAGGAAGAGATCAAGCTCCTGGTCCGCAATGCCATCAACGAGAAGTTCAACGATGGCCAATTCGACGAATGCAACCTGACCATGCGCGACCTCAACCGCATCCGCGAATCCTTCGAGCGCACGCTGAAGAACCGTTTCCACTCCCGCATCGATTATCCCTCCATGCGCCGCGAACCGCCGAAGAAGGAAAAGACCGAAGGCGACGGCGCACCCGCCACGGAGAAACCGGTCGAGAAGGAACCCATCCGCAAGGAAACCACCGCGCAAGTCACGGGAATCTGAGGAAGTTCCGAGTTCCGGGTTCCGAGTTCCGAGTGAACCGAACGGGCCGCCTCGAAAGGAGCCTGGGCATCCTTGCCCGGGCGAGTACCAGAGTTCCGAGTGTGGTGCATACCGGACCGATCCCGGATGCGATGCCACAAGGCGCGTCAACTCTTCGCCTGTCGCCACACACCCCATAGCGCGGCCGCACCCCACCATCAAAACGAACCGGCCGGGAAGTCGCATTGGCGTGCGCTTCCCGGCCGGTTCAATGTTGCTGTGCTGTGGCGGAAAAAACTACTTCTTCTTGCCGCTGGCCTTCTTTGCGGCGGGTTTCTTGGCCGGCGCGGCGGTGCTCTTGGGGACGGAGATCTTCCCGCGCGATCCCTTGGCTCCGCGCGTCGCCTCGGCTTGCTCCTGCTCGATGCGATTGCGCAGGCGCGGGTCCAGCTCGTGCTTCTTCTCCGCGTAAAGCTCGATCGCGTGCTGGATCTGACGGTGCGCAACCTCCACACTCTCCCAGCCCAGCGACAGCGTGCGCGATCCTTCAAGGTCCTTGTACACCGCGAAGAAGTGCGCGACCTCGCGCAGGAAATGCGGTGGCACGTCCTGCAACGTGTAGATGTTGCTGAAGAACGGATTGTTCGACGGCACGCACAGGATCTTGTCGTCCGGCTCGCCCTTGTCCAGCATGCGGAAGATGCCAACCGGCCGCGCTTCCACGATGCAGCCCGTGAACGTCGGCTCGTTGATCAGCACGATCGCGTCGATGGGATCGTGGTCTTCGTAGTACGTCTGCGGAATCAGCCCATAATCGCCCGGATAAATCATCGGCGAGTAGAGCGTCCGGCTCAGCGTGTACAGGCCTGACTCCTTGTCCATCTCGTACTTGTTGCGCGATCCTTTCGGAATCTCGACCAGTACGTTGACCTTCTCAGGAGGATTCGGCCCGGGGGGGAGATCGTGCCAGGGGTGCATGGATTAGGTCCGGTGAATGATAAGGTGCCAGAAATCAGCCAGCGAACCGGACGCGGAAGCAAGGCAGAAGCACGAAGGATAAAGGATAAAGGATGAAGGATAAAGTGAGAACACGGCGGGGCGGGTTGGGGGTTGGCACTGCGCCAACCCCCATAACTCTCCATCCAAGCGAACGAGGAACTACGAACGCGGTTTCACATCGCTGGCCACAAACGTGACCTGCACCTCGATGTCATTGCTGACCTTGGGGCCGATGTTGCCGCCGCCGGTGATGTTGTGGTCGTCGAGCTGCACGTTGAATGTCGCACGGCCAGCGAGCAGGTTCCCCGGCAGCCGCGTCTTGGTCTGGTCGCTTTCCGCCATGTAGGTGGCGCGCGCGGGAATCTCGATCGGCTTGGTCACGCCGTTGAGCGTGAGCGAGCCGACGAGCGTGGCCTGGTAGGTCTCGAAGCCTTCGCCGGTCTGCACGGTGGACAGGCCGTTGATGCTCTCGATCTCGATCACGATCTCCGGGTGTGCCGCGGCGTTGAGCCATTGCGCGCCCTGCAGGTGCTCGTCCCGCAGCGGAATGCCGGTGTTGAGCGTGGCGACCGGCACCGAGAAGCGCCCCGCGCCACCGGCCACGGGATTCACCGGATCAAAGGCGATGTAGCCGGTGATACGATTTGTCGTACCGATGATATCCTCCAGCGGTGCGCGGCTGGTGAAGGTGACGTTGTCGCGGCCACGCGCGTCGTTCACATAGAACAACGTCCCCTTCTCCGCGTGCTCCGGCTTGATCTTGTAGGGATCGGCCGGCGCCTCGGCCTGCTCCGCGGCGGGGGCGGCATCCTGTGCGGGCACGAACGCCGGCGCGGCCAGCGCCGCGGCGAGCGTCAAGATGGTGATGAAGTTCTTCATGGGTGTCTGTCTCCTGAAGTGAGTGGGAGGTGATTATTCCTGCAACGGCCGGCTGCGACGGCGACGCCAGACCAGCCATCCGATAATGCCAAAGGCAATGGCCCACGGCGGACCCGCAATGGTCAGGACCGAAAACACGTGCTTGTCAAGCAGGCCCTGTGGCGTCGGCAGCAGGCCGAAATGAAAACTGTCGCGCTGCACCGTGCGGAAAGCGGGCGCGCCATCGGCAGAATCAAACAACCCCGTCGCCGCAAAGATATCGTCCGCCGGTTCGACAGGCACGCGCTCCACCACCTGGTACTTCGTGTACGCATGATAATCCGTGCGAGCCCACAGGATCACGGCGGCGGCGGTGAACAGCAGCGGCAAGGCGATGATGAGAGCGATGGTCTTGGGATTCATGGCGGTCAGGCGCTGGTATGGGGGGTGCGTCGAATTGGCGCTTACAGAGCGCCAGACATTGGTGACAGCCGGGAAGAGCGTAAAGCGTGCCGGGCCGGTGGCGGACAGGCTGGGCTTGCGGCGGACCATGGACTTGGGATGGATGAGATGCGAACAGGAGGCGAAGGGATGACCATCGAGCTGGCAATCGAGGGGATGCACTGCCGCGGCTGCATCGAGGTCGTGCGCACTGCGTTGGGCACACTGCCCGGCGTGCGCGTGCGCGGCGTGGGGATGGGTATGGCCCTGGTCGATGTAGAGCGCGGCGCGGGTTCGGTGGAGGTGGTGTTGAAGGGTTTGGAGAGGTTGGGGTATGAGGGGCGGGTGACAAAAATCCAGGGTGATGATGAGTGATTGGATGCTGGACGACTCGAAACTAAGACCCCTACGAGCCTTGGCGATCTTCTTCTTCCTGCCGCTGATTGTGCTCGCTTATGGAATCATGCCGGAAGCCGGGTTTGTCCTCTACTTTTTTTGTGGGGGTTTTGCTGCGATGGGTCTGCTGGAGGGTTGGATCCTGGCCCGATGGTTTGGGCTGTCTGAATTGTTCTGCACCAAGTGGATGATCCTCGCAAACGGGGCGTCGCTCATCTTGGGTCAGGGTGTGATACCTTCCATCATACTTGAAATGATCGACCTGACCGACCCTTGGAACGTCTATACATTCCAGAAGCAGTACTCCGTGTACTTACTCGCCGCATGGATCGCCACGCTCGTTGTAGAATGGCCGTTCACCGCTGCGTGTCTCTGGCGATTACCAAGATGGCTGCCAAAGAGTCTGATCGCGACGGCCGTGATCCAGACGCTGACTTGCATTCCCCTCCTCGGGTTGCTCGTGATCCCCGGGATGATCAGCCCGCTTTCCGGCCATCACATCGTCGCGCCGGAGGAGATTCCCTGGCCGCCAGGAATGATGGTGTACTATTTCGATGGTGATCGCCAAACGATTCAGGCATTTGATACAGATACAGGCGAAACGAATGCCATCCATACCATGCGCCGCCGTCATCGCACTGATATGTCTGCAGTCTTCTTTGGGGGAGAGCCCATCGCGCCTGATTCCGAAATCCGTCCACTCGTCGCGGGTGACTTCGACTATCGGCCCCCGTCAGCGGAGTTCCCCGAGAAGTTGGGCATTTTGGTGGATACAACCGGCGTTGATCGATTTGGCAGCAAGGGAGGGGCAGTCGATCCTGAGGAAACGCGAACGAGTTTTCCGTTCGGCGCACAACAGGCTCCATACTACTGGAATCCCCTCTCCGTTGCTCCCCCTCATCCCGACTTTAAGCACTTGCAACAGGTTGACTTTGATTTCCCGGAGAGAGATTTCGAATACAAATTTGGAGCCGAGACACACAGGCTCTATATCAGGATGCCATCCGGAGAGGGTGGCTTCCGCCATCCCATCCTCCTCGGCGACAGCCTCGTCCTCTTTCAACTCAGCGATGACCAAATCTGCCTCCTCGACATGAAGACCCAACGCGTGGCGCTCAAACTCCGCGGCTTCGGCCCCATGGCGGTGCCGAAGGACGCGATTGTGGTGGACGGGGTGGACGATGTGGACTTGGTGGAGGAGGAGCGGGGTGGCTTGTAGGGCTTGAAGTGAATCCGCCCGCAGGGGGGCGTGCGGCCTACTCGGGGCGAAAGACCTTCACACGCAAATCGGGCACGATCCGGAAGTGCTTTGCATTGGCGGTGCAGAGAGGCTCCTCGTTTTCGAGCGCCGTGGCGGCGACGAGGGCGTCGGCGAGCGTGAGGCCGGAGGAGAGCGTATGCTCTTCCATGAGTATGGCGGCGCGATGACCGATTCTCTGGCTCAACGGCAAGACTCGGAAACCCAGGTCCTTGATGAACGACTTGATCAAGGCCAGTTCCCGGCGGTCGCGCGCGCCCTGCATCAGTTCCATGTGGTTGACCACTGTCATGGCGCGTTCGGATTCGCGCTGGATCGCGCGGGCCGCGCGCGTGTTGCCGCGCAGCGTCCAGATCAACACGTCGGTGTCAAAGATCATGGAAGCGGCCCTTGCGCAACTGGCGGACGCGGCGCGCGGGATCGCGGGTGTCCTTGTTGTCGGCCCACATGCCAAAGGCTTCGTGCTCTTCGACGGCGTTGGTGGGAGCGTCGGCCTCGAGGGGCATGATGCGGGCGATGTCCTTGCCGCGGCGGGAAAGAGTGACTTCCTCACGGTTTTCGATGGCCTTGAGGAGACGGCGGGGGTCCCGGCGAAGTTCGAGGAATGTGAGTTTCATGCAGGCAAGACGTCCAGTGAAGTATGCAGTCAATGTGTGCAGTACCAGGAGTCACTGTCAAGCAGCATCCGTGGATGCCGGAAAGCTGGATTTGCGCGATCCTCCCGCCCCGTCGCGCTTTCGTTTGCCCCATCTGCCATGCGGCGGGCACACGGGGCGGGTAGTTAATCGCCCCTCGGGAGTTGCACGCGCCCCATGCTGACCTCGGACAAGATCATCGCCAAGCTGTGGCATGTCGTGAATGTGTACGGCCAGTTGCGGTTCGAGCGCGTGGCCGCGTTTGAGGTGGAGATGGTGGAGACGCTCGACCGCCGCACGAGCGAGCCGCAGGATCTCGCCTGGGCGTCTGCACCCATCGGGACAAGGTGGGGGGGGAATTTTGTGACGGCGTGGTTCCGCGGCCGCGTGGCAATCCCCGATGCGTGCGCGGGGCGCCGCACGTTTCTGCACTTTCCCGGCGGGCGAGAAACGATGCTGTTCGTCGATGGCGTGCCGCGCGGTGTGTTCGACTCCAACCACCATCATGTGTTGCTGGCCGCCGATGGTGAAGCAGGGCGCGCGTATCACGTCGCGTTCGAGGCGTACAGTGGCCAATCGTTCCCCGATGTCATGCCACGCGACAAGCCGGTGATCATCCCGGAGAAGGGACGCACGTTCGAAGGAGCGTGGGTGACGCTGGAGCGCGAGGACGTCAGCGCGTTCGTCTTCGACCTGCGCACGTTGCTGGGTCTGCACAAGGCGCTCGATGAACATGCCATGCGCCGCGCGGAGATCCAGCGCGCGCTGCAGGATGTCCACACTGCCATCCGTGCGTTTCCGGACGAGCACGACGAAGCCGACTGGCGCCCGCGGTTGGCGCGCGCGCGCGAGGTGATGCGCCCCCTGCTGGCAAGGAAGAACAGCGCAACCGTGATGGACATGCGCATCGTCGCGCACAGCCACATCGACACCGCGTGGCTGTGGCCCGTGGCGGAAACGCGGCGCAAATGCGCGCGGACGTTCTCGTCGATGGTCAACCTTCTGGGGCAGTATCCGGAGGTGATCTTCCTGCAAAGCGCGCCGTGCCATGCCGAGTTCGTGCGCGAGGACTACCCCGAACTGTTCAGGCACGTGCAGGCCATGGTGGCGGCGGGCCGGTGGGAACCCAACGGCGGCTGCTGGATCGAGCCGGACTGCAACCTGACCGGCGGCGAGGCGCTCGTGCGGCAATTCCTCGTCGGCATTCGCTGGACGCGCAAGCATTACAACGGCTACAGTTCCGATACCCTGTGGCAACCGGACGTGTTCGGCTACTCGGCTGCCTTGCCGCAAATCCTGCAGGGATGCGGCATCAAGTATTTCTACACCACAAAGATGTCGTGGAACGACACAACGCGCTTCCCGTACGACACCTTCGTCTGGCGCGGCATCGATGGCACGTCGGTAGTGACGCACCTGAACTCGCTGCCGCAGCAGCTCGACCCCGAGTTCGTCATGGACCAATGGCGCTGGAGCCAGCACAAGGATGGCGAGTTCGGCCGGCTGCTGTCCTATGGACATGGCGATGGCGGCGGCGGACCCCGCCACGAAGACATGGAACTCGCGCGGCGCATGGAGGATCTCGAAGGCCTGCCGCGCGTGAAGCATTCCACCATCAGCGCCTTCATGCAGGAAATCGAGGAGCGCCTGCCAAAGCTCCCCGTTTGGGTCGGCGAGTTGTATCTCGAGCTCCACCGCGGCACATTGACGAGCATCGCCCCCATCAAGCGTGGCAACCGCCTCGGCGAAATCGCCCTGCGCGATGCCGAAGCGTTGGCATCAATGGCGGCATTGGCGGGAAAGGCCGACTATCCACGCGAACGCTTTGATGCGCTGTGGCGCGTGTTGTTGACGAACCAGTTCCACGACATCCTTCCCGGCACGTCGGTGAAGGAAGCCAACGACGTCGCGATTCGCGAGTTGCAGGAGACGGTCGCCAGTGCGCGCGAGGTCGCACGCAACAGCCTGGCCGCACTGGCCGGCACATCGAACGGAAACACCGTGGACCGCATGGTGTTCAATTCGTTGTCGTGGACGCGCGTGTCGGAGATCGAGCTGGCCGGCATCGAGGAAGGCTGGCGCCCGGCCGACGAACGCATGTTGGCGCAGCGCATCACGACGCTCGACGGCGAGGAGCGGGTGGTGCTGCTCGGCCAATCGCTTCCCCCGATGGGCGCGTCGCTCGTGCGATTCGAGCGCGGAAACATGGGTGGCGGCTCGCCGTTCCACCTGAAGGACGACACACTCCAAACGCCGCACGCGACAATTCGCTTCGATCAGGCGGGGCGCATCGTGTCCTGCGTCATGAAGGGCGCCGACCGCGACATCGTGCGCCCCGGCGGCGCGCTGAACACACTTTGGGTCGGCGAGGACGTGCCGCTCGTGTGGGACAACTGGGACATCGACAGCGAGCAGGAGCTGTTCATGCGCGCCGAGACGCGCCTTGTCTCGCGCGAAGTCGTGGCCGACGGGCCGCTGCAGTTCCGCCTGCGCAGCGAGTACCGCATCGGCGAGCGCTCCACCCTGCGCCAGGACATGGTCTTCCACGCCATGACGCCGCGAATCGATTTCGAGACACGCGTGGAATGGAACGAGAAGCATGTGCTGCTCAAGGCAGGCTTTGAACTCGACATCCTGGCCGACACCGCACGCCACGAAATCCAGTACGGCCACGCCGAACGCGCCACGCACCGCAATTACCCCAACGACCGCGCGCGCTTCGAAGTCTGTGCGCACAAGTGGACCGACCTCAGCGAGAACGGCTTCGGCGTCGCGCTGTTGAATGACTGCAAGTACGGCGTCAGCGTCCACCACAGCGACGTGCGCCTGAGCCTGCTCAAGTCCGGCACGCATCCCGACCCGCGCGGCGACGCCGGGCATCATGTCTTCAAGTACGCGCTGCTTCCCCATGACGGCGGCTTCAGCGTGGAAAATGTCGTGCGGCCCGCGTACGAGTTCAACATCGCGCCGGTTGCCGTGCCCGCACCTCACGACGCTCAAGGTCTGGCGAGCCTGCTCACGGTGGACGCTGCCAACGTGATCGTCGAGTCGGTGAAGCTGGCCGAGGACGGCAAAGACTTGGTGGTGCGCCTCTACGAGGCCTCGCGCTGCGGAACCCACGCCCGAATCGAATTCGGCAGCGCCGTCAAGTGGGTCGAGGAAACCAACATGCTGGAAGAAAACGGCCGCCGCCTCGAATTGGAAACCGGCGCCGTCCGCGTCACCTTCCGCCCCTTCGAGATCAAGACCCTCAAGGTGGGAGGATAAAGAGAAGAGTTCACCACGGAGACACGGAGTGCACGGAGAGGTTTTCGCCTGAGGCAAAGTTCCAGATAGAGATGGGGGAGAAGCAGGAAAGCTTGTGGTAGAGCTCCCACCCTCCCCCCTTGGTTTCTTCTCCGTGTCCTTCGTGCCTCCGTGGTAGGCCAATATGATGGAGAGGGAGTTCACACCGGGGAGGCGCGGGCACGGATGCCCTCACTCCCTTCAACAACCCCAAACCCGGAACTGCACTTTTGTGCTCGCAAGTTGCTCCATAACCCTCCATGGACGGTTCAACCCTCTCCAATCTGTTTCGCCATGACCCACGCTGGTGGGTTTGGGCGCGGGGGTGGATGCTGATTGCCCTGTTGATCGTGACGACGGGCGTGGGCATGGCCCAGACCCGTACCGTGATCGACGACGCAGGGGCAGACGAACCGTTCCGCGTGCGGCTCTACGGGGAGAAGGAAGTCGTGCCCGTGCGCCAAGGCCCCCTGAAAGTCCTGGGCTTGGATGACCGGCCGACGCTGAAGGAAAACATTGAGGAGATGTCCTACGAGGCCCGCCGCCGCATCCGCGAAAAGACCGGCGTCGATTGGGAAGGAACCGCCTACATCGTGTGGGTGCAGGAAGAACGCCAGTTCATGGAGTTCACCGGCTTCCGCCCCGAGCACGTGGCGGCTGCCGCCAGCGCCCGTCGCCACACCATCTGGATCAACGCGTCGGCATGGAACCGGGCCAGCCCCGCGGACAATCGCGAGACGCTGGCCCATGAGATCGGGCACTTGCTGGTCGGAAACCTGACCCAGCAGCGTCGCCTCCCCTTGTGGGCAGAGGAAGGCCTGGTCATGCGCCTGGCGGGCCAAGGCGGCGTGGAGCATTTCTGGTCCCTGGCCCAGGCGCGCCTCATGGGAACCGTCCCCCTCCTTGCCGATCTGGAGGACGAATTCCCCCGCGACCCGGCCCGGCAGACATTGGCCTACGCCACCGGCCACGCCGCGATCGGCATCGTGGCGGGCGATTACGGCGACGAACCGGGGAGCGTCTCGCGCCTGATGCGGCGCCTGGCCGACGAAGAAGTGGGACCGCAGCTCGTGGCGGCATTGTGGGACGAAGCACGACGCGACGCATGGAACGAAGCGCTGCTCGACGCCCTCGGCAGCCGCATGCGCTACGCCGTCATCATCGGTACCTCCGGCGGTGCGATCTGGCTCCTGACCATGATTCTGCTGGTGTGGGCGTGGCGCGTGAAGCGCCGCCGCCGCCAAGCCGCGGCCGTTATTGAATTGGCAGAGGAGCCATGGCTGGAAAGCCTGTCGGACAGCGACCTGAAGGAAATCTGGGGAGAGCCCGAAGAAGTCCAACGGATCGAGGAAACCCCTTGGGAGCGGCACCTGCGCGAACGGGGGGAGGAGGATTGAGGGGAAGTGCGGAAGGATGAAGGCGGAAGACTGAAGGCGGAAGACTGAAGGCTGCTTCGGCTGGGCGATCCCGCCTTCCCTTCAGGCCATTACTCAAATCTTAGACGATTGGGCCAACTTTTCGCTTCACACGGGGGACGGTGTGTGAGTAAAGCCACCAGCTTTTTTGTATGCCAAAGTTTTCTAAGGCTTTTCGACTATGTCCCGAGCAGTCCTCTCTTTCGCAAGCGTGGCAGCGGCGGTGTGTGTGCTGGCCGCGCTTTTCCTCCTGACAGGCGGTAATCCCGCCTCCACGGCCCAAGCCTCCGGATCGCGGTCCGCGGCCACTGTCCCCGGCAAGCTGGTGGTCGTCTTCCAAAAGCAAAAGGACCCCGGCCAATTGCAGGCCCAAGCCGAGCAAATCTCGGCCTACCTCTCCGAGCGCATCAACATGCCGGTCGAAACCGTCGTGCCGAGCAGCTACGGAGCAACGGTTCAGGCCTTGGTCAGCAACCGGGCGCATGTGGCCTATGTCAGCTCGCTCCCCTACGTCCTGGCGCGGCAGGAGGCGCCGGTGACGATGCCCTTGGCGGAGGTTCGGGGCGGAAAGACGGAATACGATTCGATCTTTGTCGTGCGTGCCGATTCTGACCTGCAGTCCCTGGAGGACCTGCGTGGCAAGCGCATGGCCTTTACATCGCCCACGTCAACCTCCGGATACTTGATGGCCTACTCGCGGTTGGTGGACGATGGGTTGCTGGCCCCAAAGCAACAGCCCGGCGAGTTCTTCGGACAGGTGACCTTCGCGGGCGGTTACGACCGGGCGCTGATGGCCGTCGCCAATGGACAGGCCGATGTGTGCGCGGTCAGCGACTACACCATGGAGGGCCCAAAGGCGAATCTGTATCTGGACGATGCCACGCGCGCCAAGTTGCGTATCCTGACGCGCACACCGGGCGTTCCCACCCACGGCATCTGCATGCGAAGCGACCTGCCGCCGAACCTTCAGAGCCAAATTGTTGATGCCTTGCTGGAGCTGTCGGCCGAACGGCCGGAACTGCTCGCGGACGTCTATGGCGCCGCCGAATTGCGCCGGGTGGATGGCAAGGAGCATGTGGCCGGGACATTGAAAGCGTTGGAAAACACCGGACTGGGCGTCGAAGGATTCGTTGATTGAGCGCCATGGCTCCTGTTCTGCCGCCGCCGGCGGAAGCCAAAGCGCCGGCCCCCGTGGAAACACCGCGGGGGCGGTTGCTATTGGAGGCTTCCGACTGCTGTGTGCGCTATCAGCGCGGCACGGAAGACACGGTCAAGGGCGCGACCTTGCGGATCTACGAGGGCGACCGCGTCGCTCTTCTGGGTCCCTCCGGCTGCGGGAAGACGACGTTCCTGCGGGCGCTGGAGGGATCGCTGGAGGCGTGCTGCGGCCGCGTCGAACGCCACGGCTTTGCGGTGTTGATCTACCAGGACCTGCGATTGGTCAGCGAACTGAGCGTGCTGCGCAATGTCTGTGCGGGGGCCTACAAACGGCTGGGCACCACGGGTGGCGTGATTCGCTTCCCGCGCGAAGTGCGCGAGCAGGCCATGGAACTGCTGCAGGACCTTGGGTTGGCAGAGCTGGCGCACCGGCGCGTGGGAAGCCTCTCCGGCGGCCAGCGCCAACGCGTCGCCATCGCCCGCGCGCTGTGCTCGGATCCGGCGGTCTTGCTGGCCGACGAGCCATTGGCTGCCCTGGACCCCGACAATGCGGAGCGGACCCTGCAACTGCTCGACCGCCTGCAGCGCAAGTACGGCTTTGCCATCGTCGCCTCGACCCATAACCGCGAGGTCGTCACGACCTTCTTCGACCGCGCCTACCGGTTGGATGGGGGCGAGCTCCGCGAGGTGAACCTCTCCTCCGATCGAAACGGGCATGGCCAGGCATCCGGACTGGCCGGATTCCTGGGGATTCCAGAGCTGGAAAACTGTGATGAATGCGTCTGGTCGGGCCGATGCGAGGAACCGGCAAAGGAAGCACCGGTGACGCAGGACCCCGCCAACAGCCAAGTCCCCGGCTGGTGGCGAGTCCTGCGGGCTCCGCTGGCGTTGGCCGTGGTGGTCGGTCTGCTGGTGTGGTCGGCGTCGGCCCTACGATTGGGCTCCACCGATCTGGGCGGCGCCATGTCGGGGCTGCAGATGTTCCTGCGCAATGTCGTCCCCGGCTCCTGGGCGGAGGTGTGGGCCCTGCCGTGGCGGACCCTCTTCTGGGCCTTGGTGGAAATGATCCAGATGGCCATCGTGGGAACCATGGTCGGACTGGTCATCTCCATGCCGTTGGCGGTGATGGCCGCGCGGGATACCTCGCCGCAGCCGCTGCGCCTTGTCGTGCGCTTGTTCCTCAACATGGTCCGCACGATTCCCTCCATCATCTGGGGCCTTTTGTTTGTCGCCATCGTGGGGATCGGGCCGCTGGCAGGCGTCCTGGCGTTGGGAGTCTACTCGGTTGGGTATCTGACCAAGTTCTTCTACGAGGCACTGGAGAACGTGGACAACCGGCCGGGGTTGGCACTGCGGGCCCTCGGAGCCTCGCGGCTGCAGAGCTTCCTTGCGGCGACGTTGCCCGCCGCGAAACCAGCCATCGCCGCTGCCTGCTTCTTCGTCTTCGAATACAACATCCGTAGCGCCAGCGTCCTCGGCGTCGTGGGCGCCGGAGGCATCGGCCAGCACTTGAGCTACTACATCGAATGGCGGAACTTCCCGGCCGCCGCCGCGGGAATCCTGCTGGTGCTGGTGGTGGTGGTCTTCCTGGACAGCCTGTCCATGGTGTGGCGCCGCCGCTTGGCCAGCCATCGCGGCCTTTGATTGTCCCAATTGGGCGTTTTTTCCTTTGCGATGCCTAATTATCCATTGACACGGGGCCCCGCGCGTAGTGTCTCGCGCTTGTTGTTTGGTATGTAAAACTACCGATTGGATTGGAAAGCATGTCACGCACTCGCCAAAAGCCCTTTATCGCCAACCTCCACGCGGCTTTTACCCTCATCGAGCTCCTCATCGTCGTGGCCATCATTGCCATTCTGGCGGCCATCGCGGTCCCAAACTTCCTGGAGGCCCAGACCCGCGCCAAGGTCGCCCGCGTGAACAACGACCTGCGCGCCATGGCCACCGCCATTGAGACCTATCGCGTCGACCACAACAGCTACCCGGAAGGGTCGGACAACCCCACCCGCTGGGCGCAGCATTACTCCGACTTCCTTGGGAGCCTCGCCAGCGGCTACTACACCTTTGTCAGCCGCACGGCCGACGGCCGGATCGCCGGGATCGACTTCGCGACCCTGACCACACCGATCGCCTACATGTCCGCGGTGCCGGAGGACCCCTTCGCAGCGCAGCACGGCGGGCGGTTGACCTATCAATACCGCAGTGCCAAGGAAACAAAGAACGGCTACATCCTGACTTCCTTCGGCCCCGACGCCGATGCGCTGGCCGCCAATGGCCAAGGGAGCAACAACACCGGCAATCCGCTCTCAACCGCCACCGACACGGGCAACCCCAAGCGCCTGGGCGACGTGAACGAGCGTGCCGTCATCCACTACATCGAGAACACCAGCCCGGGGACAGTCACCGCCGTGAACACCCTGTTCGGGAATCTGCCCAACGCGCTGGCGGATCTGTCCTACGACCCGACGAACGGAACCATCAGCGAAGGCGACGTGATCCGTCTGGGCAAGTAAGCGCAGCTCCGCGTTTCAGCACGAACAGGGTTTCCGGGCTTGAGGATTTGGGCACGGGAATCGTAAGGGGTGCGGCGGAGGATGCGCCACATGGGTGTCGGATCGGACCCCTTTAGGAAGTTGAGACCCCGCAAGCGCGAGCGATTGCGCGCGGCGGTGGATCAGCTTCCGCTTCGCATGAAGACGATGATCGTGGGCATTTTGTCCTTCCTGGTCATCGCCTTCGTGGTCGTCCTGGGTTCGGCCTTCATCATCAACAGCATGAAAAACCGCCTCGTGGACGAGGCCCGCGAGCAGGTCCGCCTCGTCGCCGAGCAGGCCAGCAGCGAGATCGCGCAGGTCCTGGAACGGCGCGACATCAAGAACCTGGCCGAGGTCGCCCGCGACGACCAGGTCCTGCAGGCACAGATGAAGATCATGACCCGCGAGGGCGGCGTCGTGATGGTGGCCATGGTGGACAGCGGTGGACAGGCCCTGTACCAAGTCTATGGCGAGAACCAACTGCCCCGCAACACGCGCATGCGCGAAGGCGACAGCCTCTCCGGCATCATCCCGAACAGCGAGGACCTGACCTTTGAGCTAAAGGTCCTGGAGATGCCCGAAGGCGTCTCCACCGAGCGCGTCCCCATTCGGTCGGGCGGAGACGTGGTGGGATTCCTGGAATACGGCGTGTCCCCCGATGCGGTCCTGAACAACCTGGACCCCATCAGCCAGATGATCAGCCGCAGCCTGATGTGGATGGTCCTGCTGCTGGTGGCCTGTCTGGGCGGGGCGATCCTGTTGCTGCACTTTGTGGCCAACCGGCATGTGATCCTCAGCCGGCGCCACGCGGACGCGCAGCACCTGGCAACCATCGGCACGCTGGCCAGCGGCCTGGCCCATGAGATCCGCAATCCCCTGCACGCCATGAACCTGCATCTGGAGGCCGTGCGCGAGGAGCTGGAAGAGCCGCACGAGGATTCGCCCGAAAAGGCCGCCCGCATCGTCACCGGCATCCAGCGCCAGATCGAGTCGCTGAGTTCCACCCTGACCAACTTCATGAACTATGCGATCCCCATGGAGCTGGAGCGCGAGACCATGCGCCTGCTCCCGGTGACGTGCGAGGTGCTCTCCCTGCTGGAACCGGAGTTGGAAGCGCGCGGCGTGAGAATCGAGCGCGACATTCCGGAGGATGCCTACATCCTGGCGGACCCGTCCGCCGTGCGCCAAGTACTCACAAACATCGTGCTCAACGCCGCGCAGGCCATGGAGAAGTCCGACCTGCGCCGCCTGACCGTGCGCGCCACGCGGGCCGACGCGAATCGCTGGGTCGTCTATGTGGAGGACACGGGCCCGGGCCTGCCGGCGGACCTGGCGGATTCGATCTTTGACGTGTTCGTCTCGGGCCGAAAGGGCGGAACCGGCTTTGGTCTCCCCATCGCCCGCCGCATCATGGAAGCGCACGGCGGCGACATCGCGGCAGAGAACCTGCCCGACGGCGGCGCGCGGTTTATCCTGACATTCCCCGCCACCGAAAAACCCGCCCCCGCCCCCACCC
>CAZVAQ010000069.1:0-17921 GCA_964625145.1 uncultured Candidatus Sumerlaeota bacterium | reverse complement strand
CGCGTCTTCGTCGCGCGTGACGATGACGCGCCGGTTGGCGTGGGCGTCATCGGGCGCGGCTTCACTTTCCGGGATGGCAACGGTTGCTTTGCGCGCGGCATCGATGACGGCTGCCGCGCCGTTGCTGCGCAGGACCTCGGCGGCTTCTTCGCCCAAGGCGGCAGGATCGGTGAGTGCGCCGATCACCCCGCAATTGATGACGGTGCGTCCATCCAGGGAGATGACCCTTCCGCGCAGGCGCAGGTGATTGTCGGGGAGCACGGTGGCATGCGCCCCGAGGGGGACCTGGCACCCGCCTCCGAGCTTGTCGAGCAGCGTGCGCTCTGCAAGGCAGCACGCTGCTGTGTTCACGTCGTTGAGATGCTGCAGCAGAGCGGCGAGCTCGTGGTCGTCTTCGCGGATCTGCAGGCCAAGGGCGCCCTGTCCCGGCGCGGGGATCATGACTTCGTCTTCCAAGACCTGCATGGCCGCCGGCGTCAGGCCGAGGCGACGGATTCCGGCTTCGGCAAGCACGATGCCGGAGTAGCCGCCTTCCATGAGGCGGCGCAGGCGCGTCGGAACGTTGCCGCGCAGTTCACGCACGACGACCTGCGGGAAACGCGCGCGCAGTTGCGCGGCGCGGCGCAGGCTGGAGGTGCCGATGATGTCCTTGCTGGTGAAGCTGTCCAGCGCGCGCGGCCGTGGCGTCACCAGCACGTCGCGCGGGGATTCGCGCGGAGGAATCGCGCCGACGATGAGGCCGGGCGGATTCTGCGTCGGCAGGTCCTTCAAGCTGTGGACGGCGAGATCGATGCGCCGCTCAAGGAGGGCGTTCTCGATCTCCTTGGTGAAGACGCCCTTGCCACCGATGCGGCTCAATGGCGCATCGAGGATGCGATCGCCGCGTGTTTGGACGATGACGACTTCGGTTTCAATCCCGGGTGCCGCGGCGGCAAGCTGGCTTGCCACCATGGTGCTCTGGGCCAGCGCCAGTTGGCTGCCCCGTGTCCCGATCCGGATCTTCATTCGGCGGCAACAGCCGTCTCTTCCATCTGCTGGAGGAGAAGCTTGCGGGCGATCTCCAGTTCGTGTTCGGCATCGGGGGAGTCGATCGCCATTCGATCCAGGTTCTTGACGATGCCGTGAAGGATTGCGGAGACCAGGCTGCGGGAATAGCGTTCAAGCTGCTGGTGGCACTCGGGGGGGAATCGTCGTGCGCCGTGTTGGACATGCCGCGAGCGGATGGCTTCCGCCGCGACGCGGAAATCGCGGATCAGCTGCTCGCGCGCGCGCATTTCCGGTTCGTGTTCCATGCGATTCATTTCTTGCTCGATCATCTCCTCGACATGACGGATTTCCTGCTGCCGCATGCTGGAATTGCGACCGGCGATGTCCTGCAGATCGGCGATGGTGAACAACACATTGCCGGGGACCTGCGCGACTGAGGGGTCAATGTTCGGTGGCGCTGACAGATCCACAAGGATGCGGCAACCCGCCGTGGGCGCCGGCGTGCGGACCATCTCCGTGCGCACGATGTAATGCGGGGCTCCAACGGCGCACACCACGATGTCGGCCCCGGCCATCGCCTCCACCATGCGTTCCATCGGAATGGGGGTGCATCCCATCTGCTGGGCCAGGGTCTGGGCCTTCTCCGCCGTGCGGTTGACCAACATCATCGCCGCCACACCGCTGTCGTTGAGCAGGTGCAGCACCTTGCTGCCGACCTCGCCGGTGCCGATCACCAGCGCGCGGCATCCGCGCAGGTCATGCAGTTCGTCGCGGATCTTTCCGATGGCCACGGAGGCGACCGAGACATTGCCGCGGCTGATGCCGGTTTCGCTGCGGGCCCGGCGGCCCATCTGGATCGCGCGGTGGAACAACGCGCCCAGCTCGCGGCCGGCGGTGCCTTCCGCTTCGGCGACTTCGATGGCGCGGCGAACCTGGCCCAGGATCTCCAGCTCGCCGACAATCAACGACCGGATGCCTGCCGCCGTTTCCAGCAAATGCCGCCGCGCGTCCAGCCCCTCCATCACAACCGCATGGCGGGCCAGGTGCGTGGAGTCGATGTTGCGCATCTCTGAAATGGCGGCAAACACGCACCCCTCGGCACGGTCCGGCTCGGCCGTCTCGCAGAAGACCTCTGTGCGGTTGCAGGTGGACAGACAGACCACCTCGCTCATGCCCGGTTGCTCGCGCAGGCGGCGCAGGAGTTGCGGCACATTGGGCTCGCCCAAGGCGATACGACCCAGAAGGTCGAAGGGAGTGTTTTGATGACTGAAGCTGACGGCGACCAAAGGCATTTAGGGGGGCCTTTTTTTATTCGGCAAGGGGGGCGAGAGAGACACCGCGGCTGGGTGTTATGTCAAGTGCAGGGGAGCCGAGATTTGGGCCTTTCACAGCGTTCTTGGCCGCGTGATTGCCATGGCCGGGCGGGTCGTGTCGAGGGGAATCTGTACTTATAGGGTCTATGATGTACGATTTAGGCATGAAGACATTTTGTTGGGGCTATTGGGCGGGCCGGGTAATGTCGCCGAACCCGGCGGAACATCGGAAGATATCGAAGCCGGCGCGCGCCCTCCTCCTTGACCAGCGCAACGCCGCACCCATGATGGTTCCTGCATTTCGAGCGGGGAGGCCCCAACCGTCGCGTGACATTTCGCCCTGTCTTCCTGATTCTTCTCGCCTTGGTGGCGATGGGCCACTGGGGCAACCCGGCCGCCGCCCGCGATGAAGCCCCTGCCCGCAAGGTTGATTTCGAGGACCTCGTCTACCTGGAGGGGGTCTCTTGGCGCGTGATCGAACACGACGCCAATGGGCTCGTATTTGAGGTGGTCAACGACGCCCCCGGGGCCCCCACTACCACGGTCAGCAAGTTGGAGACGTACCGCTGGGTGGCCGCGCCGTCGGGCTCCCGCCCGGTGTTCGAAGCGTTGGATGCCCATTGGGAGTTGCAGTGGGAGCGCCAGGTGGATGGTCCCTTGGGCCTGGAAGACGAGAGGCGGGGCATCACCGTGCCGCTGGATTTCACGCTGCCGCGGGGCTATGTGGTGGGCGACTTCCGGGGCGTGGGGTTGTTGTCCGTTCGCGTGGGCGTGGCCTTGGCGGTCTACACCCGCGATGGTGGCTACGAAAACGGCACGGCGGTCCTGCGGAGAGGGCGCTTCCGCCTGAGCTTTGAAGGCGGCCGTATCAGCGAGGCCCCGCCCCGCGAGGACTTGGCGACCCGCGACCCGTATCTGATGGAGATGGCCGAGGCGCTGTTCCTGAACGCCAAGCAACTCCCCGAGGTGCTGCGCGAGGTGCGTGGCTTGACGGACTCGCACCCGGCCGTTGCGTGGAATCGCCAACTGGCTGATTCGGCAGATCGCGGTCCGATCGCGATGCTCAAGGCGGTCGAGGAAGGCTGGCACCGCATTGACCGCGAAGCCTTGGAGGCAGCGGGCGTCGATGCGGCCGAGTGGAATCCCGACCGGCTGCTTGTCACCATCGGCAACGATGTTGTTCCCGCGGTCATCGAGCAGGATGGCGGCAAGCTCTCCTCCGTGGAGTTGTGGATTCCGCGGCGCGACAAGCCCGGCGCGGCATTTGTCCCGGTTTGGATCATGGAGGGCGACCGTCGCAACGCCTCGCCAAGTCTTGAGGCACCTGGCCGTGGCGCTTCCGTGCAATCGCCCGGCATTCCCCGGCTCTCCCATGTCTTCTTCGAGCCCAACCGTTGGTCGGAGACTTATCCGGGATTGGTGGGGACGTCGCGTTGGGCCACGGCGACGGCGTCTCCGGGGGGCGACCTGCGCGTGCGGTTCGATGCACCGGGGCTCGCCTCACAAGAGGATGCCACGCTGACAGTCTGGCTCGGGGGCAATCGTCCCACCTTCTCCGCGCAATCGCGCGTCTATCTCAATGGCGAGATCCTTGAATGGATGTCGGAGAAGGATTTGGATGATGGCGACTCCCGCAACGTGTTGGATGTGTCCGGCAATGGCGTCCGCGAGACACTCTACGAATTGCCAGCCGGCTTGCTGCGGGAGAGCGGCAATCTGCTCGTCGCGACATTCGATTCAGGCCCCACCAACGTTCCGCAGGAGGAGCTGGTCCTGTCCCGGCTCCGTGTGGATTATGTTGCTGCGAATCCGCTGCCAGTGAATCGCGTGGTGGAGATCAGTGCAGAGGAACATGACGGCAGGCTGCAGGCCGATGGCGGCATCCTGGACGTCACCAATCCGTTGAAGCCGCGTTGGCTGGCCGACGGAGAGACCGTTGAAACGGGTCAGCGAATCGCCGCGGTCAATGAGCGGTCGACGCTTTCCGTGGCCGGCATTGAAGCGGTGAAGTACCGCGAGTTGCTGGCGCCGGATGAAGGTGCCGACATGATCATCATCACCGCCGAAGTGTTGCGCGAGGCGGCGGAGGAGTACGCCGCGTGGCGTCGCAGCGACCAACGGCGCGTGACGCTGCTGACGGTTGAGGAGATCCAGCGCGCGTTCAGCCATGGCTGGACTACGGATGAGGCGTTGCGGACGGCGCTGTCGCAGGCGTTCGCCGCATGGCCGGGCGCGCGCGTCAGCCAGGTGCTTCTCATCGGGGAGGCCAGCGAATATTGGTGGATGCTGGATCATCCGCGCGACGATGTTGCTCCCAACCAGGTTCCCGTGCATGGCTATGCGAATCCCGACATGTTGATCCGCGGGGATGACGGACATGCGATCGTGGCCGGCGCGGGGCGCATCTCGGACCTGGAGATCGGCCGCATTCCCGCGAAGACGCCGGAGGAAGTGCGCGCGGTGCTGGCACGCACGCAGGAATATGAGACCAGCGCACCGGAGGGTTTGTGGCGCGACCGGCACCTGATCGTGTCGGACGACGAGGAGGAGTTCACCCGTGCGGCGGAGCGATTGGTCATCGGCGCAATGTTCCCGCGCACGGAAGCGCGGAGGTTGTATCTGCACGAGTTTCCCTACGAGGATTACTTCCGCATCTTCCAGCGCAAGCGCAGCATCGCGGCGACGCAGAGCCTGATCGAGGCGCTGGATGAAGGGGCGCTCACGGCGACCTACATCGGCCACGGCGGCCCGAACCTGTGGTCGCCGCGGCGGTTGCTGCACATGCGCGACATCCCGCAACTGACGAATGCCACGCGGAGGCCGTTGTTGATTGCGGGCTCGTGCGACACGGCGTGGCTGGACTTTCCCGTGGCACCGGTCAGCCGCAGCTTTGCCGAGACGTTCGTCATGGCGGAGGGCGGCGGCGCCATTGCGTCCTACGCGCCGGTGTACGGCGCCGTCTCGCACGAGCACGACTTTTTGCTGCGGGCGTTCTACAACGCGATGCTCGACCATCCGGATTGGGAGGTCGGCCGCCTGACGCTGGCTTCCAAGCTTGGCTACATCCTCTATCGTCAGGATGCGAGCATGCCGGCCCAGTACGTCCTGCTGGGCGACCCCGCGTTGCGGTTGGCGCAGCCGGCCAGGAACGACGTGGAGCTGCAGGTCGAGGCGGTCGACTTGTTCGCGCGATGCGTCCCGTCAATCCAGGTGCGTGGCCAATTGAAGAGCGATGCAGGGGCGCAGGGACAGGTCTGGATCGAGGATCGCGCCGGCCGTCCTGTGATCGCGGAGCAGGCCATTCGCCCGCGGGACGGTCGCTTCGCCGCGGCGCTCACGTTGGGCGAACCGTTGGACGAAGGGGACTACGCCCTGGTCGTTCGCTTCGTCGACACAGGCGGAAGCGTGCACCGCGCGCACCATCGTTTGCGGGTGCGGACAATACCTGCAACGGTGGAATGGTACACTGCGAATGCGACCGAAGAGGGAGACCGGGCGCGGCTGGATGTGCGGGCGGACCTGTCGCCGGAACCCATCTCTGCCAAGGTGGTGATGGAGATTCATCACGCTGCGGCGGGTCAGGAGACCCTGCTCGCGACGCTTCCCATCACGCCGGGGCGCGAGGGAGCATGGGGCAACTATGCGCCCCTGCAGGATGGCATCAACGTGTTCACCGCGCGCGTGGTGGCGAATCCTGATGGTCCCAACAGGCATGTCCTGGCGGAGGCGACACGGGAGATCTCGCGCCCTTCGGCGGAGCTGCCACACCTCGATCTGGTTCCCGACAGTGTCACCGTTGATCCCAACCCTGTGGAGAATGCGACCACCATCACCCTGCGATTGGCGAATCTGACGGATGAATCATTGAAGCAGGTCGGCGCGGAGTTGATGATCCTGGAGGGCGATGGCGAGCGACGCCTCGGGCAGTACCCGCGTGGATTTTCAGCGGCGCCCCATGGCTCGGTGCCATTGGCCTGGCGCGCGACCGAGTTGTTGCCGGCCGGTGACCATCGTGCGCGGCTGCGCATGGTTTCATTCGTCGGCGAAACCAACGGTGAAGACGACAGCAAGTTGGTGACTTCACAACGCGACTTTGTCCTGCACGTGCCCCCCGCTCCCAGATTGGAGATTGTGCCGGACAGTGTGTCGGCCGATGGCGCCAATGGCTTTCGTGGCGAGACGGTATTTGTTTCCGCGCGCGTGCGCAACGCCGGCACAGAGCCCGTGCAAGGTGGCGTGGTGCGCCTGTTCCTCGGTTTGCCGGAGGACGGCGGCGTGCCGGCCCCGTCGGCCGTGGGGGAGAGCGAAGTGCCGCTGGCTGGTGAATTGGCGCCCGGGGAGGAGCGCACCGTGCAACTGCGCTGGGACCCACGCCCAGGTAGCCCTGCCAACACCCAACTGGTGGCCATCGCCGGAACCAGTAGCCGCCCCGCCAACCTCACCGACCCCGCCGCCCGCGGAATGGTGCAAGTCAAACAGCGCGAGTTGCCAAACCTGGCGGTACTGCGCGATCAGATGTTCCTTTCGCGCGAACTGGTGCGGCCGGGCGATGTGCTCAGCATGCAGGTGCCTGTCGTGAATGACACGGCGGAAGACTTCGACTTTCCGTTCCTCATCGAGGTTCGCGCGCAGGGCCCCATGGTGGACGACGTGGTGATCCTGACGCATCAGATGCCGGGACTGGCCGCCGGTGAGCGCATTGAACTCCCCATCACCTGGCGCGCCGATGGAAAGCGCACGCGGCTGTACGCCGTCGTAAACGAGGAGCGCGAGTTTGGCGAGGCACGTGGCGACGACAATGACGGCCGGCTCGACATCGCCTATGTCCTGCCCGAATCGAACCTGCGGACGGAGGCCAATGCCTGGACCTTCGCCGCGGACAGGCATCTTGGTACGCACGCTAACACCATGGTGGATCCCGGCGATGCCATCACCATCGCTCGACGCCCCACCGGCGGATGGAGCACCACCTTTGACAACAGCATGGTCGCCGATCAGGAGATCCCCCTGCACGCACCGCCCTCCACCAACCGCGACGGACGCATGGCGCTGGCAGATGGCGCACTCTATTGGACGATCAACGAGACGGCAGAGCCTGTGCGATTGCGCATACCACTCCCGGAAGGCCGCGAGACCGACGTTGTGGATGTCTACCTGACCCAACTCGGTCCCGGTTATGTTCACATCGACCAGTCCAATGGCTATCGCTTGCGGTTTGGTGATGGTAAGTGGATCGCCAACCCCAACCGGCGCGAGGTGGAAGTCTACTTCGGCCGGACCGTGGGCGTCGATGGTGTGCTGGAGATGGAAATCGCCCCCGACGGCGAGCAGACCTGGAATACCATATCGCAGGTGCGGCTGGTCCCCGTGCAAGGCACTTACACCTCGCCCATTTACGAGATGGAGCGTTTCCCCGGCGGGACCTTTGCCCCGCGGTTCGACGCGCCGCCGGACGCGAAGGTGCGCTTCGAAGTGCGCACGGCGGGGGAGGCATCGCTGGAGCCCCGGTTCACCCAGTGGGGCGAACTGAGGCCCGGCTTGCGTTTGCCGCCCGATGGCAATATCCGTATGCTGCAATGGCGGGTGACGCTGGGGGCCGGTCGCGATGGCAATCCGCGGGTCAACGATGCCGCTTTCGAGTTTGCGCCGTAGCAACCGCGCGCGGTTGAACGGCGGCAGCTCCCGACGATGCGCACCGCCCGTTTGTTAACCTACTCTTCCGAGCTGACACCCCCGCCCCATGACGACCCCCACGACGCCGAACGAGAAGCCCGCGAAGAGCCTGGTTGCCGACATCGCCCGGATGCTGCCGGTCTGGGCGATCGTGTTCGTCACGGTCGCGGGCGCCCTGTTCGTCATCCGGGGCAATGGCGCGCGATACATCGCCTCGGGGATCTATTCGCAGCGCGACACTTGTCAGGTGGCGGAGATTCGCTACGAGGCCGGGCGCCGCATCTGGCGTGAGTTGCTGGGCGAATTGGGTTCCGGCGAAGCTGCGCAGCGCGGACGTTCCTCCCTCGGGAAGCTGAAGGGGGACGAGCGAATCGACCGCGCGCGGCGCGAGCTGTTGGCTGCCCTGGCGGCATGCCCGCGCATTCGCGGACCTCATGACCTGTTGAGCGGTCTGGCATGGATGGACGGCAACGCGGGCGCGATGCATTATCACATGGGGATGGAACACGTCGCGGCGCGGGAATGGGACGAGGCATTGGCAGAGTTCCGCGCGGCGGCGGAGATCGTGCCGGAGCTGGACGAGTACCAACTGGCGCTGGCGGAGATGGCCTCCAGACGGGGCCAGTGGGAGGAAGCTGGCGCCGCCATGGATCGCCTGGGCGGCTCGCCGCTCTTGGGCAGCGCCGGAGCGCTGCGGGTGCGGGCCATGCTGGCCGCGCGCGACGGGGAGCAGGAGGAAGCCCTGGCCGCCTGGCGTCAGGCGCTGGAGGCCGATCCCGGCCACGCGGAAACCGTGCGGTCGCTGTACCAGGCTTACTGGAGCCGCGAGGACAAGGCCGACGGCGCGCGCTTCATCGAGGCGCTGCTCGACAAGGCCCAGGCGCCGGAGGCGGAAAGCTATCATCTGGTGTCGATGTTGTTCCTGGAGACGCAAAACTACGAGCCCGCCGTGCAGGCCATCGACAAGGCGATCGCCATCGCCCCCAACAACATCTACCTGCAGTTCGACAAGGCCATCATGCTGCATCGCCTGGGGGACCACAATGGCGCGCGCAATGCGGGGGAGAAGGCCATGAGCATGGACCCGGTGCGATTCTGGGAGAAGGTGGACAACGCGCGGTTCAATCCGCTTGATCCCGAATCGACGCCGCCAGAATCGTGAAGAGCGCTGAAGTTCCCACAGCGGGGTTCTGACGCCGCGCGCACAACATCAATTGCATCGGCCCCCGAAACGCGGGGTCGCCACCCTTCGGGGGAAGGTGGTCGGATCTCTTGCGAATTCTGGTGACGGGAGTCAGTGGCTTTGTGGGCGCGCACTTGGTGCGCGAACTCGCCGCTGCCGGTCATCTTGTATGGGGGACGGATCGCACGGGCCGCGCCATGGAGGGATTGCAAGAAGGGCGCACCATCGCGGCCGATCTGCTCAACCGCGCGGAAGTGCGGGAGCTGGTGCGGCACTCACAGCCCGACGCGGTGATCCATCTGGCGGCGCAGAGCAATCCATCGGCGAGCTGGGACGAGCCGGGCGAGACTTTGCAGGTCAACGCCGGCGCCACGGCGACTCTGGCCGTCGAGGCCGGGCTCTTTCACTCGTCCATGACCTTCCTGCTGGTCAGCTCCTCCGACGTGTACGGCCGGGGAGTGTCTACCCCCGAGGGCTTCACGGAGGGGAGCGCGCTGCGCCCGCTGACGCCCTACGCGGTGAGCAAGATCGCAGCGGAGCAGACGGCGGCGCTGCTGGCCGCACGGGCGGGGATGCGGTTGATCATCGCACGGCCCTTCAGCCACACAGGTCCGGGGCAGACGGACCGGTTCGTCGTGCCGGCCTTCGCGCGGCAGATTGCGATGATCGAAGCAGGACTCGCCAGCGAGTTGCTGCACGGTGATCTGGAGCCATGTCGCGACTTTACCGACGTGCGCGATGTCGTGCGGGCTTATCGCTTATTGGTGGAGGCTCCGCACGCCGAGGGTGCCTTCAACATTGGTTCAGGCAATCCCGTCTCCATTCAGTCGATCCTGCGGACTTTGTGTTCGATGTCGGAATGCGAGATTTCCTGTCGTCCGGATCCGGCGCGCCTGCGCGGCGAAGGCTCCAATCCCGTCCACGGCAGCGCGCTGCGCCTTCAGAAAGTGACCGGCTGGCAGCCGCAGGTCGCGCTCAGCAAGACCTTGGCGGATGTATTGGCCGAGCAGCGCCTGGCAGTGCGCTCGGGTGCACCGGCGTCGTGACAGGCCGCTCCTTCCGACTGGCGTTTCATGGTCCGCGCGAAAGCCGGCCAGCATTCTGGATCCTCGCGGCCCTGGTGCTCGTGGTGCCGTTGTTCATCTGGCCGACGGCGCAAGACTCGTACGTCTTGCCAAAGGAAGTCCTGCTGCGCATGGGGACGTTGCTGTTGGCGGGCGGCGTGCTCGCGGCGGCAGCGCTCGGGTTGGCCGTGCGCGTGCCTCTGCAGCCGGTGAATTTGTTGTTGTTGGTCTATGCGGCCTGGCAATGGTTGTCTGTGTTGTGGGCGGAAGCGCCGGCCCTGGCCATCGACGAGGCCACACGTACCAGCGCCTTCGTCGTGCTGGCATTCGCTTTCCAAACGATCGTGATGGACGACCGGCGGCGGATCATTGCGTTGGCCACGCTGTTTGTTGGCTCCGCGACGTTGGTCGCGCTGTGGGTGCTGGCGCTCGACTTCCTGCAGGCCTTCGCACCGGGGACCATTGTCGTGCGGCAGACGCTGGGCGATTGGCGCGATGCGCTGTCGACGGCTTCATTGGGGAACACGAGTCACATCGGCGACTTGTTGGTGGCGGCGTTTCTTGTGGCTTTGGGGATGCTGGTTTCCGTGCGTGGTCGATGGCTGGTGTTGGCGGTGCTGGTCGCGTTGTGGGTGTTGGCGGCGGCGTTGATCGTGGTGTGGTCGCTGCACTCCAATTTCAGTCTGATCATCGGTTCGCTTCTTTGGGTGTGGATGATGCGCGAATGGTTGTCGACCGGTTGGGTGCGTCGCCGGTTGTCGCGGGTGCTTTTTGCTGCGATTGGTTGGCTAGTGGTGGTGCTCTTCTTCGTGGTGGATCATCCGGTGAATCCGCATGGTTCAGCGGTTTGGCACGATGAGGCCGTGGTTGCGGGCGGTGGTGAATTGCCCGACCGCGGAGGGATCTTTGCGCAGGCCTTCTCCTCTTCGCGCTGGAAGGAAGGCGGCCCCACCCGGCTGGCGATTTGGCTGAACACGTTGGAGATGATCCGCGAGCGCCCGGTCCTTGGTTGGGGAGCGGGAACGTTCACGTTCGTCTATCCGGCGGTGAAGTCGGAGATCGCCCTGCAGGACGAATCGTTGGCGCCGTATGTGGGTCTGTGGACCAACGCGGCGCACAACGAGGTGCTACAAACGTGGAGCGAGACCGGCCCCGTCGGCATGTTCCTGCTGCTGGCGTTGGTCGGCGTCGCGTTGTTCACGCTGCTGCGGTCGGATTGGGGACGAAGCTTTGGCAACGACCTGCTGCGGGCGACCACGTTGGCGATGCTTGTCGCGTGGCTGCTACAGGCCATGATGAACTTCCCGTTGGAGTTGCCTATGGGGATGGCCTTGTTCGTGGTCCTGCTCTCGGTGCCGGTGGTGATTCCCGGCCGCGGTGGACAATGGAACCTGGACATGCCGGTGGAGCGCCCCTATCCCGGCATTCGACTTGGGATCATGCTGCGCAACTTGCGGACGCCTCTGGAGATCCGCGCGGCGGGGAACCTGGGGGAGATGGGGAACCGGGTGGCGGCGGGCGTCTTCGCGGTGTTGGCGCTCGGATTGGCCGCGTGGGCGGCGATGCCCTTGGCGGCTAGCAGTCAGTACCGGCCGGTTTACGAGGCCATACGCACTCCCGGGTTTTGGGAGTCGGAGGTGCGGATCGCCGCCGCCAAGGTGCGCGCGCGGCGGGCGCTGGGCTGGTGGCCGGGCTATGCCGACTGCCGGTCGGCGCTGACGGAGATCCTCGTCCGACATGGCGAGCATGAGGAGGCGCTCAAGGAACTGACCCAGCTCAAACGGCGGCTCAACGCCACGGAAGTCTTCATCCGCGAGGCGCTGTCGCATGAAGGGCTGGGCGATTTGGCGGCGGCGGACAAGGCGTGGGCGGTGGTGTTCGAACGCCAGCCCCAATGGGCCAGCGCCTACTCCCAGGCTTACGAGCGGTTCCTGGCGGCCAGAGTTCAGGGAAGAAATGGCGAAGGCGCTTCGGACGCGCCATGAGGACCGGGGCTGTCCGGGAGAACCCGGGGCATCCCGAACCCAAACCACCTTCCAATCTTCCCTTGCGACGACCCCATGGGGGCCTTGGGATGGGTCCTCCCCGCTGATGGCTTCTTGATGACGCCCATCACAGGACTCTCACAGTAACCATTGGACGGCGACACCATGGCTGAACACAGTCCCTATGCAGTCCTTGGGCTGGAAAAAGGTGCCACGGACCTTCAGGTCAAGTCGGCCTTCGTGGAGCTGGTCAAGAAGTTCGATCCGGAGCGTCATACCGAGCGGTTTGTGACGATCCAGCAGGCGTACAACCGCCTGAAGGATCCCCGGCGACGCGCCAAGGAAGACATCCACACCTACAACGCGCCCCGGGGCGAGTTCCTCTTCAACGCGAACGAACGCGTGCCGGCCGACAAGGCCCCGTCCGACAAGGACGTGGAAGAGGCGCGGTCAGCCTATCGCAAGCTGGCTGGCGATGTGGCCGCCCGCGACCGTTACATCCACCTGCTGATGATGCGCAGCCACGTGGCGGTCGAGCGCAAGGATTGGGCGGATGCACTGGCCGATTGGGAGGAAGTGCTCAACGCCGATCCCACCCATGTGCGCGCGCGGCACAATGCCACCTACGCGAACATGGTGCTGGGTATGCAATTTGCCCACAGCGAGTTGTATGACGAGGCGATCGAGGCGTGGGAGGGCGCGCTGGCGCACAACCCTGACAACGCGGAACTGATCCACAACCTGGCGCTGGTGTCCGAGCGAAGCGGCGATGACGACCGCGCGGCCAAGTATTGGACCGAGGCGGTCAATCGCTGGAAGGCGCGCCTGGACAAGGAAAGCGACAACGAGTACCTGCGCGAGTGCATCATCGAGGCGCACCGGTATCATGGCTCCCTGCTGGAGAACAGCGGCCAGAACGAGGGCCGCGCGATCTCCATGAACCGCTACCGCGAGGTGCTGAAGCTCAACCCGGACGACTTTGAGGCGCACCTGAAGGTGTGCGGCGGCCTGATGGACGAGGGCGACTGGCCCGAGGCGCTCAAGGAGCTCACCATCCTGGCACGCAAGCACCCCAAGAACGTGGACGTGCTCAACATGCTGGGCTGGGCACAGATGCAGAACAACCAATCGGACCAGGCGTTCATGTCCTGGAACAAGGTCCTGGCCATCGATCCCAAGAACAAGATGGCGCGCGACAGCATCACCGAGGCGTACCTGCACATGGGGCGGCAGTACCGCGAGCGCGGGATCTTCACCCAGTCACTGGTCTGCTTCAAGAAGCTGCACAAGATGAACCCGGACAACAACGACGTGTTGATCGAGATCGGTGCGACGTACGACATGAAGGGCGACAAGCAATCGGCCATGCGTGCGTACGAGCAGGTGCTGGAGCGCGATCCCAAGAATCGCCTTGCCCGCAAGGCGTTGAATGACCTGCGTTTGAGGTGATTTTTTCCTGCCCTCCGGGGCGCTGGAACACCCGCCCGGCCGGGCATGGAGCAGCTTGTCCACCGGCGGGAGCGGGTTGGCAGGACGCGAAGGAAATCAGGACCGTTGGCGCGCGCCACACCACGCGCCCCCGCGTAGCACACACTTCCAGTACTCTTCGAAAGGCATAGGGACCGATGGCGAGAATCCTGGGTATCGACCTCGGCACATCGAACTCCGTCATGGCGGTCATGGACCGCACGGGCCCGACCGTGGTGCCCAACAGCCTGGGCGAGCGCATCACGCCCTCGGTGGTGGGCTTCTCCAAATCCGGCGATGTCCTGGTGGGGAAGAAGGCCAAGCGCGGCGCGATCATGAACGTCGGCCGCACTGTCTTCAGCATCAAGCGCCACATGGGCACCAACCATCGCGTGCGCATCGAGGGGCGCGAGTACACGCCCCAGGAAATCTCCGCGATGATCCTGCAGAAGATGAAGCAGGACGCGGAGGATTACTTCGGCGAACCCATCAACCAAGCCGTCATCACCGTCCCCGCCTACTTCACCGACGCCCAGCGCCAGGCGACCAAGGACGCCGGCGAGATCGCGGGCCTCAATGTCCGCCGCATCATCGACGAGCCCACCGCGGCCGCCATTGCCTACGGCCTCGACAAGGGCGACGACCAGATCATCCTGGTGTACGACCTTGGCGGCGGTACGTTCGACGTCTCGATCATCGAAATCACCTCCGGCGTGTTCCAGGTGCGCGCCATCTCCGGCAACACGCGCCTTGGCGGCGATGACTTCGACAAGCGCCTGTCGGACTTCCTGGTGAAGCACTTCAAGAGCCAGCACGGCGTGGACCTCTCGCAGGACCCCATCGCCATGCAGCGCCTGCGCGAGGCCGCCGAGGAAGCCAAGATCGAGCTGTCCGAGCTGAAGGAGACCCACGTGTTGGTCGAGGCCATCACGATGACCGACAAGGGGCCCCTCACGCTGGACTACACCATGACGCGCGACGAGTTCGACGCGATGACGAAGGACTTCATCGATGCCACCGTCGAGCCCATGCAGAAGGCATTGGACAACGCGAACCTGAAGGCGGAGGACATCGACGTCATCCTGCTCGTCGGTGGTTCCACGCGCATCCCCTCCATCCAGCGCAAGGTCCGCGAGTTCATCGGCAAGAACCCCAGCCGCGACATCTCCCCCGAGGAAGTCGTGGCACGGGGCGCCGCGGTGCAGACCATGGTGCTGGCCCCGCTGGAGGGCGACGTCGAGGAGAGCCTGGCCACCCGCTACGGCAAGGACATGCCGAAGGGACCGGTCATCATCCACATGACGCCCTTCGCCCTCGGTGTCGGCCTGCAGAACGACCAGTTCGGTGCCATCATCGAGAAGAACAGCACCTACCCCACCGAGGGTAAGGACATCTTCACGACGACCAAGGACTTCCAGGAAGCCATCTCGTTCCCCATCTACGAGGGCGAGTCTTCCACCGCCAGCGAGAACACCTTCCTCGACCTGCTGCGCATCGAAGGCATCACGCCGGCGCCCAAGGGCGTGCCGCGCATCGAGGTGACGTTCCGCCTGAACCCCGACCGCATCCTCGAAGTCACGGCCGAGGACCTCGCCACCGGCGTGCAGAAGAAGGTCGTCGTGAGCGCGACGGCCGAGCGCCTGTCGGACGACGAAAAGAACCGCATGGTCCGCGAGGCCCGCGAACGCGTCGCGAAGATGACGCTGTCGAAGCTGTCCGATTCGCGCAGCGAGGAAGCCCGTCACCTGCTCGAACGCGCCGAGGCCACGCTGGAAGCCGCCAGCAACCACGCCCTCGCCACCGACCTGCGCTTCCGCGCGGACGAACTGCGCGACGCCATCGAAACCGGCAACGACGCCGCGCTGGAGCAGCACCAGGAGGAGCTGTTGAGATTGTTGTCGGAGATTGAGGCGGGAGCGTGAGAGTAGTTCCTCGTTCCTGGTTCCTCGTTCCTCGTTAGTGAGAGGTTGAGGTTTCGGGTGAAGTCGCAACATTTTGGTAGAAATGAAGAAAGGGCGCCGGGAAATCGACCGGCGCCCTTTTCTTGCTCTTTAACGAGGAACGAGGAACCAGGAACGAGGAACGATCAGATCGGCACTTCCGCCTCACTCGTCTTCGGGGAGAAGTCCATCGGGTTGTCGATGCCGGTTTCGATGGTCTTGATGGCGAAGCGGGCGAGTTTGATGCCGAGCGAGATGCCGCGGTCGGAAGGGTAGATCTGGCTCAGGTTGGCGAACGTCAGGTTCTCGATCGGCGTCTTCAGCGGAACGAGCTTCTCCGAGAAGCGCCCCGTGCACACCATTGCTGCGTTGGGATCGCGGCCGACGATCACTTCGTCGATCCAGGACTCGTCGAACTTGGGGTTCACCTTCTTCAGGCCCTCGACGTACGTGCGGATGATCGTGTCGTTGTCGGTGGTGTACGGCTCCTGGTGCGTCTCGCTGTACCACGGCACATAGATGACGTTGTGGCCCGGCTGGCCTTCCCACGCGGTGAAGTCGGCGTAGTTGATGATGCCGACGAAGGGGATGTTGGGGTCGCTGACATACGTCCAGAAGTATTCGTTGAAGGGCTTCTTCAGCGCGGCGACGAGACAGGTGACGCCGTAGTATTTCTGCTCGTAGATCTTCGCGAAGTACGGATCCTTCGCCGTTTCTGGCGGCAGCAATGGCTGCAGCGCGCCGCTGTGCGCGGAGAACACGACGCGGTCGAACTCCTCCAGAACGCCGTCCTTCACGATGCCGATGGCCTTGCCGTCCTTCACTTCGATGCGGTCGACCAGCGTGCCCTTGTGGATGGTGACGCCGAGCTTGAGCATCTCGCTCTCGATGGTCTCGATGAAGACGCGCGAGGAGCCCTTGAGCCACGCGCGCGATTCCTTCGTCTGTCCCTCGGCGCGGTACTGGCTCACCATGTTGAAGCGGCCCCACAGCCACGCCATGCTCATCTGGTCGCGGTGGACGCCGAACTTCATGTCGAGCATGGGGGCGAAGATGACCTCCCAGGCGCGGCGCCCGGCGGTCTTCGGCAGCCACTCACACGCGAGGCGGTCCTCGAACTTCTCCCACTTCTTGGCGATCTTGGTCAGGTAGGCCAACACGGCGGCCAGCCGGAAGCGCTGCGGGATCGACAGCGGCTTGAACATCAGGATGTCCTTCGGCTCCGAGAAGGGAAGGATCTTGCCGCCGTGGTAGAATGCCGTCTGCGTGTTGACCCAGTTCATCTTGTCATCGATGCCCAGCTCCTTGAGCAGGTCGATGTAATGCTTGTCGCAAGTCATGATGAAGTGGTAGAACCGCTCGACGTCGCGGCCGGCGATGTTGAACCACGCAGCCAGGCCGCCCAGGATGTTCTGCTTCTCGTAGAGGGTGACCTGATGGCCCTTCTTGGCCAGCCAATAGGCCTCGGCGATGCCGGTGACACCGCCTCCGATGATTCCTATTTTCAATGCGCTGCGCCTCCGCGGGTGGCGTAAAGTAGGGAAGAAGGGGTCGACGCCGGGGGGGAACCGGGTCAAGGGGGGTTCGTTTACACCGCCCGGCACAATTGGGACGATTCCTGCTCCCTTGCATTTCACACGGCTTCGAGGGCAGTATTCAGCCCGATTGTGCCAGAATGATCCAATTCCCGAAGAAAAGGAACCACGCTATGGCCTACACACTTCCTCCCCTGCCTTATCCCCTCGACGCGCTGGAGCCCCACATCGACGCGCGCACCATGGAGATTCACCACACCAAGCATCATCAGGCGTACATCAACAACGTGAACAACGCCCTGAAGGATCAGCCGGCCCTGGCGGCGAAGTCCGTCGAGGACCTGATTTCCGATCTGAACGCGGTACCGGAGAACATCCGCACGGCGGTCCGCAACAATGGCGGCGGTCATGCGAACCACTCGCTGTTCTGGCAGATTCTGTCGCCGAAGTCCTCCGGCAAGCCGTCGGGCGATTTGGCTTCGGCCATCGACAAGGAGCTCGGCGGTCTGGACAAGTTCAAGGAAGCCTTTGCCAACGCCGCCGCCACGCGGTTCGGATCGGGCTGGGCCTGGCTCGCCGTCAGCGGCGGCAAGCTGGCGGTCCTCTCCACTCCCAATCAGGACAGCCCGCTCATGGAAGGCAAGAAGCCGATCCTGGGCCTGGACGTGTGGGAGCACGCGTACTACCTCAAGTACCAGAACCGCCGGCCCGACTACATCGCCGCGTTCTGGAACGTCGTGAACTGGGACAAGGTCGGTGAGCTGTACGCAGCGG
>CAZVAQ010000068.1:0-17954 GCA_964625145.1 uncultured Candidatus Sumerlaeota bacterium | reverse complement strand
ATTTCGTTGGCCGCCGTGAAGGCAGGCGCGCGCCAGATCGAATGCACGATCAACGGCATCGGCGAGCGCGCGGGCAACGCGTCGCTCGAAGAGATCGTCATGAACTTCAAGACGCGCGCCGATTATTTTGGCATCGATACGCGCGTCAACACGCAGGAAATCTACCGCGCGTCGCGCTTGGTAAGCGAGATGACCGGCCAGCGCGTGCAGGCCAACAAGGCCATCGTCGGCGCGAATGCATTCGCCCACGAGGCGGGCAGTCACCAGGACGGCGTGCTGAAGTACCCGCAGACCTACGAGATCATGACACCCGAAAGCGTCGGCTGGACCGGCGAGGGGCTCGTCATGGGCAAGCACTCCGGCCGTCATGCCTTCAAGACGCGTGTGCTGGCGTTGGGATACGAACTGACGGATGAGGAACTGGATTCCGCCTTCAAGCGCTTCAAGGAAGTCTGCGACAAGAAGAAGGAAGTGTACGAGGACGACCTGATCGCATTGGTCGACGAGGTGCTCTTCAAGGGCGCCGCCACGTGGGAGCTCGTCACCTATAGTGTGATGACCGGCATTGGCGTCATCCCGACGGCCACCGTCGTTCTCTCTCACAACGGCGAGCAGCGCACTGCCTGTGCCGTTGCCGATGGACCCGTGGACGCAACCTTCAAGGCCATCGATCTACTGACCGATGAGGACGTGCGGCTGGTGGGCTTCACCATGGACGCCGTGACGGAGGGAACCGATGCCCTGGGCCGCGTGACCGTCATGGTTGAGCGCGCCGGCGGCCGGAAAGTAAAGGGCCGCGCCGTCAGCACCGACATCATCCTTGCCAGCGTGAAGGCCTACATCAACGCGTTGAACAGCCTGCACGTGCAGGAGTCGGCCGTGAACGCGCGGCGCCACAACGAAACTGCCGTCCCAACCGCGACGGTCTGACCATAAAGCAAGCGGCGGACCTGTTCACCGGTCCGCCGCCTTCCCAATTCTCTCGCGTACCAACACGACTGATCACTGCACTCAAGTGCCGCCATTTGCGGCTCCGCTTGCTGGTATTTATCGCCGATGCTTCAAACTCCTGCAGTTCTTCAACCTTCATCCTTCATCCTTCCCTCCTAGTGTCCCCCCAGATACGCCTTCCGCACGTCGTCGCTGTGTAGCAGCACCGCCGCCTGATCGTGCATGACAATGCGGCCGGCCTCCAGGACATAGCCATACGACGCGGCCTTGAGCGCCATGTGCGCGTTTTGCTCCACGAGCAGGATCGTCGTGCCGCTCGCGTTGATCTCCTTGATGATGCGAAAGATCACCTGGACGATCTGCGGCGCGAGACCGAGGGACGGTTCGTCCAGCAGCAGGATGCGCGGCTTGGCCAGCAGCGCGCGCGCGATGGCGAGCATCTGCTGTTCGCCGCCGGATAGCGTCCCCGCGACCTGCTTCAGGCGCTCGCGAATGCGTGGGAACAGATCCAGCGCTATCTCGCGGTCCTTCGCGACGCCTGCCTTGTCGCGCCGGGAATACGCGCCAAGGTCGAGGTTTTCCTCCACGGTCAGCTCCGGAAAAATGCCGCGCCCTTCCGGCACGTGCGCGATCCCCATGCCCACCAGGGTATGGGGGGCGATGCGCGTGATGCTCCTGCCATCATATAGGATGTTGCCGGAAGTCGGGCGCAACAGGGCCGAGATGGCGCGGAGCGTCGTCGTCTTCCCCGCGCCGTTCGCGCCCAGCAACGTGACGATGGCGCCTTCCTCCACGACCAACGAGATGCCCTGCAGCGCGTGGATCGCGCCGTAGTGCACGTTGAGGTTCTGGATCTCAAGCAAGGCCATCGGCTCTATTCCTCAACCGCATCGATGCCAAGATAGGCCTCGATCACCTTCGGATTGTTCTGGATCTGGTCCGGCGTGCCATGGGCGATGATCAACCCATGGTCGAGCACCGTGATCTCCTGGCAGATGCGCATGATCAATCCCATGTCATGATCGATCAGCAGGATCGTGATGTTGAACTCGTCGCGTATGCGCTGGATCAGGTGCGCCAGCTCCACCTTCTCCGCCGGGTTCATTCCAGCGGCCGGCTCGTCCAGCAGCAACACATGCGGCTGCGTCGCCAGCGCTCGCGCGATCTCCAGGCGCCGCTGGTGCCCGTAGGGGAGATTGCCGGCCAGCTCATCCGCGTATCGCTCCAGCTCGAAGAGCCGCAGCAGGTGCATCGCGCGATCCTGCTGCTCCTGCTCCTGCCGACGATGCTTCTTCGTGCGGAAACAGATGCCAAAGATGCCATGGGAGAGCGACTGATACGTCGCCACCATGACATTATCCAACACGGTGAGCTGCTTGAACAAGCGGATGTTCTGGAATGTACGCGCAAGTCCCGCGGCAGATAGCTTGTGCGGACTCAGTCCGTTTAGCTTCCTGCCCTTGAGGGAGATCGTCCCCGCGTCCGGCCGGTAAACCCCGGTGAGCAGGTTGAAGACCGTCGTCTTTCCCGCGCCGTTGGGGCCGATCAGGCCATACAGCGCACCGTCCGGCAATGAGAGGCTGAAGTTCTGCACGGCCTTCAAGCCGCCAAAGGAAAGGGAGATTTCGTTGACGTGGAGAATCTCGCTCACCCGCGCGCCTCCTTCTTCAGGCCAACCAGCCCCTTTACTTTTGCGATCAGACGGCGAATCCATCGGATTTCCCAGAACTCATGAATGCCAAAGACGCCTTGCGGCCTGAACAACATCACGATGACCAGCAGCACCGCATAGATGGGAAGGCGGTAGTGCTCCATGTTGAGTCCGCGCAACCCTTCCAGGATCGACGTGAGCCCAACCACACCCAGCACCGAACCCGAGATGGAACCCATGCCGCCAATGACGACAAAGACAAAAATGTCGACGGACTTCTGAAAGCCGAACGCGTTGGGATTCACCGACTGGCCGAGCATGTGCGCGTAGAGCGCCCCGGCAATCCCCGCGAAGAACGCCGCAAGAACGAAGGCCTTCACCTTGAACTGCGTCGTCGGCACGCCCATGGCCTCCGCCGCCAACTCATTCTCGCGGATCGCCAGGAACCCGCGTCCCGCGACGGAGTACTTCACGCGGTAGCACACAATCAGCGTGATGAAGACGAACAGATAGATCCAGAACGCATTGGAATAATGCGGCAGCCCCACAAAACCGCGCGATGACCCCAGGCTCGTTGTCAGCGTGAAGAGAGACGCCTCGCGGACTTCATCTGTCGTGTAGATTTGCTCGCGCGTGTTCATCATGATCACGCGCATTACCTCGCCAAATCCAACCGTGACGATGGCCAGGTAATCCCCCCTCAGCCGCAGCGAAGGCAGCCCAACCAGCAGCCCGAATAGTGCGGCCACGACACCCGCCACCGCGATCGACGCCACAAAGAACCAGTCCCCCGTCCCCAGGAAATTTCCCACGGCTTGGTTCGTTCCCCAGATCAGGTGCGAGCCGTAATACGTGATGCCGCCCGACGTGTAGGCCCCGATCCCCATGAACGCCGCATGCCCCAGCGAGAACTGCCCTGTGTAGCCATTCACCACATTCAGCGACACGGCCAGGATGATGTTGATGCCGATGATGTTCAGGACCGTGACCGTGTAGTCGCCAACCCGCGGGAAGATCAGAAAGTGAATCGCCAGCGCCGCGATGAACGAGAAGAGATACGGACCATAGCCCCGCAGCAGGATCGCCGGCGTTGTGCTCCACAGGGAATCGCGCGTCGTGCCACCGTCCATGTCAGACCTTCTCCACGGTGGCTTTGCCAAACAGGCCCGTCGGCATGAACAGCAGGATCCCGATCAGTACCGCGAACACATAGAGGTCCTGGTAACCGGCATCCAGATAGGTGGCGCCAAAGATGCGCAGGAACCCGATCAGCAAACCGCCCACCATCGCGCCGCGAATGTTGCCGATGCCACCGACCACCGCCGCGACAAAGGCCACCAGCCCCAACATCAGCCACGTCTGGTCCGACGGGGCCTGCAGGTTCGGATACTTTTGCGCATACATGAATCCGGCCGCGCCGGCAAAGACCGATCCCACGATGAACGTGATCGAGATCGTGCGATCCACCGGAATGCCCATCAGCGAAGCGACCTTCGTGTCCTGTGACACCGCGCGCATCGCTGCTCCCAACCGCGTCCGGAACACCAGCCACTCCAGCATCGCCATCAGCGCGAACGACATCAGGATGATCGCGACGTCGGTCAGGTGCAGCACCATGTTCCCCCACTTCCACAGCTCAACCTGCGGAATCATCGGCGGGACCTTTTGTGGCGTCAGGCCGAAGAACTTCGGGAGTGCCGACGTGTTCTCAATGAACAGGTAAACTCCAATGGCCGTGATCAGGACGTTCAGCCGCGGCGCCTCGCGCATGGGCTTGTACGCCAGCCGCTCGATGACGACACCGAGCACGCCGCACAACACCATCACTGTCAGCAGGATCAGGATGGAATACAACAGCGGCCCGGTGACCTCGCCGGGGGCGAACCCCTTGAACTTCAGCCAGTTCGCGATGGTCAGCGACATCCACGCACCCATCATGAAGATGGCGCCGTGGGCGAAGTTGATGAACTTCAGCGTGCCGTAGACCATCGTGTAGCCCAGCGCGATCAGCGCGTACAGGCTGCCAAGGGTGAGGGCCGTGATGAAGGTCTCGAGGAAGTTGGACAAAGATGGAACCGGATTTCAGCGGATTGGATTGTCGCGAGCGTCTGTCCCCTGCGGGAAGGAGGGGACGTCAAAAAGGCCGGGAGGAGAATCGCTCGTCCCGGCCTCGCAAACGACCTGTTATTGCGGGCTCACCGTGGCGACGAATCGCTTCTTCCCATCCCGGATTTCCAGGATGGTGGCATCCTTGCTCGCGTTGCGATCCTTGTCGATGGTGATGCGTCCGGTGATGCCGGGGAAGTCCGCCGTCGCAGCCAGCGCGTCGGCGATGTTGCGGCTGCTGAGGGGCTTGCCCTCGTCCAGAACCTTCTTCAGCGCCGCGGCCATCACGTTCATGGCGTCGTAGCCGAGCGAGGCCATCGCCTCCGCATCCTCGCCATACTTGTCGCGATAGCGCTTGAGGTAACCTTGCAGCGATTCATCCGGATTGTCCGGTGCGAAATGGTTCGTGTAGTACGCGCCCTCGATGGCGGCGCCCGCGATCTCCGTCAGCGTCGGCGATTCCCAGCCGTCGCCACCCATGAACGTCATCGTCAGTCCGCGCTGGCGCGCCTGCACGACGAAGTCACCAACCTGGTTGTAGTAACCGGGAATGAAGATCAATTCCGGGTTTGCATTGCGAAGCGTGGTGATCTGCGGGCCGTAGTCCTTCGTGTCCCCCGTGTACGCTTCCTTGGCGACGATCTGTCCGCCCATTTCCTTGAACGCCTTCTCAAAGGCATCACGCAGGCCCGTCGAGTAATCCTGCCCCTGGTCGTAGAGAATCGCCGCGCGCGACAGCTTCAGGTTCTCACGCGCGAACTTCGCCGCCGCGTAACCCTGGAACGGATCGATGAAGCACACGCGGAAGATCATGTCGCCCGTCTGCGTGACGCGCGGATTCGTGGACGCCGGCGACAACATCGGCACCGTGCGCTGCTGCGCGATCTCGCCACCGGCAATGCTCAGGCTGGACGCCACCTCGCCGATCAGCGCCACGACCTTGTCGCTGTCGATCAGGCGGCTCACTGCCGTGCCGGTCATGTCGCCGCGGCTCTGCGAGTCTTGTACGAACAACTCGATCGGGCGCCCGTTGATGCCGCCCGAGGCATTGATCTCCTCCATGGCCAAGCGCACACCGTTCAAGTTGGCGTTGCCAAAGACGGCCGTGTTGCCGGTCAGGCTGCCATAGAATCCGATCTTGATGGGGCCGCTGCCGGCGTCGACGTTTCGGTCACCCCCGGAGGCTTGTCGAACGGCAGTGCCTCCGGACTCACAGGCGAGAAATGTCCCCATCATCAGTAGCGCCGCGAGGCATCCAATCCAACTGGCCCAAGGGGCATGGGAATGTCGTTTCATGGCAGGACTCGTCTTCCGAATGGGATTCGCACAGCCTTGTTTGTCGCAAACGTTGGAGAGTGGCCCCGAATCGTGTCAAGCCACAGGGGCGGACTATTCCGGTCCATTTTACGGCCGGCGCGGCTTGTCGCAAATGAGCAGCGCCGCGATCACCATGATGGTCACGCCCAGCGGAGTGTACCACGGCCACCCCAGCGTCAGGTAGCGCCATCCCTCGCCCAGCGGATTCCACACGGCAACTCCGAACTGCCAACTGGGTGAATATTGTACGCGGTTCAGCGCCAGGATGAAGACCGTGATCGCGATGGCCACGCCAACCTTCAGGGCAACCCGTTCGATTGCATACCCGCGACTTAGGCCGGTGACAACGATGCCGATAATGACCAGGATGCAGAGCACTGCGATGACGGCGCCCGCCAAGGGCTCGTGTCGCACCAGCGCCAGGATGGTCAGGATGCTGAGCCCCGCACAGTGGGGGATGAAGCTTGAGTCGCGCTTCCACCCCGGGACGAACGAGATCAGGAACGTGCCGAGGATACCGCCTGCTGTCAGGCTCGCCAGACTAAGTGCCAGATCAAGCAACACGCCCTTGTCCTGATTGAAGTACTTGAAGGTGCACGCGATCAGCGTTAGCACAATGCCCCAGCCGATGATGGCGATGCGGCTCTTGAAGATGATTCCCGGGTCGTCCTCGGAGATGTAGCCCTCGTTCTTCAGCGCGGACATCGTCTGCTCGGCCAACGCCGCCAGAATCGAGTCGAGTGACGAAATCGCCGCCGCGAATATCCCCGCCACGATGAGTCCGCCCACCAGCCAGTTCACGCGATACTTCACAAAGACGGGAATCAACCGGTTCGGGTTCTCGTTGATCTGGACCAACTCTTCCGGCATCGGCACATCCGGCAGACCGGCAGCCTTGTAGAAATACCACACCGCCACGCCTGCCAGCAGGCACAGGAACATCACCACCTGCCCCACGGACGACCACGCGATGGCCTTGAACGCTTCCTTCTCGCCCCGGCAGCAGAATGCCCGCTGCACCATCAGTTGATCCGTGCCGTAGGAGGCCAAGCCGCCAATACTGACCGCGATCACACCCGTGAGCAGCGTGAAGTTTTCCCGCAGGTCCAGATGATACCACATGTCCGCTGGCACGACGACCATTTTCCCCTGCTCCCATGCCGTCCGCCAAATGTCACCCATCGGGATGCCGAACTTGTGAATCTCGAGCGTGACGATGAGGACCGTCACCACGGCCGTCAGGAGGAACACGAAGAACTGCACCACGTCCGTCCAGATGACGGTCGTGATTCCGCCCATGAAGGTCCACAAGATGGCAACGGCACCAACGAGCAGGATGCTGTGATACACATCGATGCCGGTCATCACCTCTAGCACGATGGCCGTCAGCAACACGCGCGTAGATTGCGCCAACATGCCGCCAATCATGAACAGCACGCTCGTGGTCCTCTGTCCCACCTTTCCGATTTCGTGACCGATATAGTCGTATGGACTGTATATCTCGCGCTTGTACCATGCGGGCACAAACCATAGACCCACCAGGATGCGGCCAATGATGTTGCCGATGGCCAGCACGCCATACGTCATATTTCCCGTCTCGGCCCACAAGTAAGCCGGCACGGCCACGATCGTCATGGCGCTGATTTCGGTCGCGATGATTGAGCCCGACACCGCGGCCCACGGCAGCCGCCGCCCCCCCAGGAAGAAATCCTTCATCGTGGCCTGCTTGCCGGCCATGTAGTGGCCCAGCCACGTCGATGCTGCCAGATAGAGCCCGATGATCACCCAGCTCCAGGTGTTAAACTGGGCGACCGCGGCTTGTGGTACCTCAGACGGAATGACTTCCATCGGACTTGGTCACGCTCCTTGGCAATCACCCGGTCCTGCCACTTGACGGACCCGGCCCCGCTGAAGTGGGGTTTGCACACATTCGGGGCAACGTTCCGGCACGCCCGGACCGGGTCAACGTTGATGTGCCCCAAATCAACAGTTCTCAACTTTCTTCACCGGCTGGATCCATGCCTCCGACACCTTCCCATCCCCGCCGCGCCGTCGTTCTGCTCAGCGGAGGGCTCGATTCCACGACCGCCGCCGCCATTGCCCGCGACCAAGGCTTCGAGATCCACGCCCTCACCATCTTCTATGGCCAGCGCCACCAATGGGAGCTGCACTGCGCCGACGCCGTTGCCAGGGCCCACGGCGTTGTTGACCACCGGACCGTGCGGATCGATCTTGGCCAGTTCGGCGGCTCCGCCCTCACCGCCGACCTCGCCGTGCCCAAGCATGACCGTGTGGAGGATCTGGACGCCGGGATTCCCATCACCTATGTCCCCGCCCGCAACACGGTCTTCCTCTCCTATGCCCTCGCCTGGGCGGAGGTCCTCGGCGCGCGCGACATCTTCATCGGCGTCAACGCGCTGGACTACAGCGGCTATCCCGACTGTCGGCCTGAGTTCATTGCGGCCTTCGAGCGCTTGGCGAACCTGGCAACTCGCGCCGGGGTGGAGGGCGAAGCCATCCACATCCACGCGCCACTCATCCACATGACCAAGGCCGAGATCATCCGCCGCGGGCTGGAGTTGGGGGTCGACTATGGAATGACCAGCAGTTGCTACGACCCTGCGCCGACAGGCCTCGCCTGCGGGCACTGCGACGCGTGCCTGCTCCGGCTGAAGGGCTTCGCCGAAGCTGGCGTCAAGGACCCCGCCTCCTACAAAGACTCCCCCGAGGCCGCCATTTGAGCTACACAGTCAAAAGCATCTACCACACCCTCCAGGGGGAAGGCGCCCAAACGGGCCGCGCGGCGGTCTTTCTGCGCTTCTCCGGCTGCAACCTGTGGAGCGGCCGGGAGAGCGACCGCACCTCGGCCATTTGCCGCTTCTGCGATACGGACTTCCTCGGCTCCGACGGCCCCGGTGGCGGCAAGTTCCGCGACGCGGATTCCCTCGCCGGCGCCGTGGAGCAGTGCTGGAAGCAGCACGCCCGGACCAATGGCTTCTCCGCGCCGTTCGTGGTGCTGACTGGCGGCGAGCCCTCCCTGCAGGCGAATGAGGAACTCGTGCGCGCGCTGCACGACCGGCGCTTCGAAGTCGCCATCGAGAGCAACGGCACCCGCCCCCTGCCGCGAGGACTGAACTGGATCTGTATCAGCCCCAAGGCCGGCACCGAACTCGTCGTCACATCCGGCGATGAGCTGAAGCTGGTATATCCGCAGGAGAACCTGGATCCCGCCCGGTTCAAGGATCTGGCCTTCCGTCACTTCTTCCTGCAGCCCATGGATGGTCACCACCTAGTCCACAACACACAGCTCGCCGCCGAATATTGCATGGCCCATCCCAAGTGGCGCCTGGGCTTTCAGATGCACAAGGCGGTGGGGTTGCCTTAAGTCATTCCAAACGAGGAGCCAGGAACGAGGTACTCACCTCATCTTTCCGCGCTCACCTCGATCGCGATGCCCCCGCGCACGTTGAAGTGCCCGGTCACGCGCATCCACTTTGGCTTCAGGAAATCGTACAGCTCGTCCAGGATCACGTTCACGACGTCCTCGTGGAAGACCCCTGTGTCGCGGTAGGACCACAGGTAGTTCTTGAGCGACTTCGATTCCAGCGCGCGGCCGGCGGGGATGTACTCGATCTCCAGCGTCGCATAATCCGGCTGGCCGGTCAGCGGGCACATGCAGGTGAATTCAGTGCAGTGGAAAGTCACCCGCGTGTCGCGGCCCTTGTGCTTGAAGGGGAATGCCTCCAGCTTGCGGCTGGGCTGGCGCGAGGCGGCCGGCGAGCCGAGCTGGGTCAGACCTGTCGTGTCGGAAAGTTTGCGCCGGGCCATGAACGAAGTCTCCGCTTTGGTTGTCTCTCGAATCGGACTTGTGTTCGGATGCGCCATGTGGACCCTCGGCAACAAGCCAAACCGGCCGGGGTCAGGCCGGTTGAGGGCCAAACCCGCAGAAGCTGGCGAATGTCCGTTGGATGGGGTGGCGCGCGGGGTGAACTATCAGGAAAACTCTCGAATGGAACGAGGTTAAGTCATGTCTGTTCAGTCCATTGGCGGCAATTCAGGTATCATTGCGGGTGGGCTGCTCGCCACCGCATTGGTGCTTTCGGCATGTTCCAACTCCGAAGAGAGCCCAAAGATTCAGGTCGAGCGCGCAGCGCAACCATCTCGCGTGGAGCAGGCTGCCGCGCAGGTGACTTTGGCCACGGAGCAGGCAGTCCAAGCCACCGCTGAGGTCGCCGCCCAAGTCGCGGAGGAAGTCACCGAGGTCGTGAATGAGGCCACCGGCGGCCCCGAAGTGCGGGAGCAGATTGGCGAGCAAGCGGCCGTCGCACTGGAAGATGCGATCAAGGCCGTGGCCAGTTCGGCGGAGGACGCGCAGGCCAAGGTACAGGCAGCGCTGACCGCCATGGAGCCGCGGTTGGAGGAGCTACGCGCTGAAGTGGACGGGTTGGGGGATCTGGCGCGTCGCAGCACGCAGGACGCCCTGCGGCGGATGGAGGCCCAGCTCAAGGACATGAAGGAACGCGCGCCGCAGTGGCAGGAGCAGAGCCAGGAGTATTGGCAGCACGCCCAGACGCAGCTTCACACGACCATGCGCCGGTTGGAGCATGACATCTCCGCGATCAAGTTGGACGCGGGGATCATTCCGGTGACGGACAAGCCACTGGGGGTGCCCGATCGCGCGCGACCGGCCACGGGGGATTCCGCCACATCAGGATCCACCCCGGTGCAGACGCGGCCGAGGCGGTCGTCGTAATTTAGCCCAAGCTCTTAAAGTGGAAAGCGGGCGTCAACTCGCTGCGCGCCACCAGATGGACGGGTCCTGTGCCTGCAAGTCACTGTCGGCCAGTTCCGTGAAGCGCTCCTCGATGGAGCGCAGCGCGATAGAGAAGACCTGCTGGGCTTCGTCACGGCCGTGGAGGAGGAGCGCGTCGGCGAAGCTCTTCCAGGAGCGACGACGCGTCGACGCCTCGGGCCAATGATCCACCTCGCGCTCCACATGCAGGAGAAAAACAGTCACGCGGTAGGTGGCATTGCCCTTCCTGTAGTCAAAGACTCCCGCCGAGGGGAGCAGCAGCTTGCCCAGAACACCGGCTTCTTCGTAGGCCTCCACGCTCGCTTGATGGGCGGCGGTGGTCCCGATTTCGATGTGTCCCTTGGGGAAGACCCACTTGGTGCCGGAGCGATTCGTTATCAGCAGATACTCAAGCCCCTTCACCGGATGAATCCGGAAAGGGATCGTGCCCGCTTGATGGTGGACAAAGGCCGGCTCGCTCAACGGTCGTGGAATGCTCTCGACACAGGTTTTCAACACCGTTACCAGTCGAATGGAAGGTTGCGCGGTACGCTGTCCAGCCCAATTGCACAACATTGTCGGGGTTTTGACAGAACCGGGTGAAGTGCAGGAACCGCACATTCCAGCCCCCCAGGATGCATGATCGATGGATCATCAGGAGAAAATCGAGCGGCTGCGGGCCCTTGTCGAGGCCGACGCCAGCGATGCCCTGACCCATTTCCTGCTGGGGCGTGAGCTCATGGAAGTCGGCCGCTTTGCCGAGGCTGCGGAGTATTTGGAGAAGACGATCCAGCTCAATCCCGACTATACGGCGGCCTATCGATTTCTGGGCGACGCGCACCGGGATGCCGGCAATACAGCCCGTGCGCGGGAAGTGTATGAGGTTGGGATTGGTGTGTCGGAGGCCACCGGCGACCTCCAAGCCGGCAAGGAGATGAAGGTATTCTTGAAGAAGTTGGGTGATGCCTGAACCGATGTCTTCAACCGTCTCCGACCAGCATGTTCTTCCCGCCATTGGGATCCGCGTTCCCGGATCCGGCGATGAGGCGCTTTCGCGGGAGATTCGCGAGCTGACCCGCCGGTGGGGGATTGGCAACGTTCATGTGGAGAGTGGTGCTGCAGGGGAGGAGATAGTTCTAGGCGGTGGGGGTGATGTCAGCGTTGTCATTCCGCATCAGCGGCTTGGTAGCGATCATCCGCTTTGGCATGCTGCGGCGAAGGAACTGCTCGCGACGCTTCCCGGATCCGATGAGATCCTGAGCGATCCGGAAGCTGTCGTCGCGCCGTTGTTTCACCTGGATGCATCGGGCAATGCTGTCTGCAGCCTTGATTTGCCGGGCATCCTGTATGGTCTGCTTACTCGTCGTGAGGAGCTCCTTTCTCCGCAGCGCGACGAACATGGCCGCTGGCAGTCGGAGAGTTCCCTGCTGGCTCCTTGGCTCGACATTCCGCTGGTTGATTTGCTGGCTCGTGGCTTGGGGGCAATTGTCGCGCGCGTGCTTGGAATACCTGCAACCAGTGCAATTCCGAAGTGGGGTGTTGCTCTCACGTTTGACATCGACTTTGCCGGGCACCGCGTTCGCGAGATGCCGCGCTTGGCGCTGCGGTCGCTCCGATCAGGCGGCCCCATGGCCGCCGCGCGCAGCATCGCCGGGAGCATCGCCGGACGTGTGCGTCCCAAGGCGGATCCGGCGTTGGACTTCGATGCAATCGCGGATCGGTTTGAGGACAACAATCTGCACGGGTTGTTCTTTGCGCAATCATTGCATCGGTCGCGGTGGGATGATTACGAGCTGAACCATAGGCCGGATCTAATCCGCGCACTGCGGCGAGTGCGCGCGCGGGGGCATCATGTGGGTGTGCACGGCAGCTATGTCACAGCCGATCATGGCGCGCCGTTCTTGAGGATGCAGCGCGAGCGTTTGGCGGCAGTGGTGGGAGGGCCGGCAGATTGCTACCGCGCGCACTATCTGCGGACGCGTACCCCGGAGGAGGAAAGCCGTTGCCTGATTCCGGCAGGCTTCCGGGAGGATTGGTCCATTGGTTATTCATCCCGGGAGGGCTTTCGTCTTGGCACAGCGCACCCGGTCGAAACCGAAAGTGGGATTACACTTCGGCCGCTGCACATGATGGATGTGACGTTGCGGTTTCACCGCGGCTACAGTGCGGAGGTTGCCCTGCTTACGGGCATTCGCCTGATGTCGCGGGTGAAGGCGGTCGGTGGCGTGGCGGTTGTCTTGTGGCATCCGCACAATCTGAGCGGCCCACTGTGGCCAGCTCCCTGGCCGGAAGTTCCATGGGAGCTGGTTCAGTGGGCGCGCGAGAATGGCGCGGAAGACGCGCTGGCGTGAATCAGCCGGCGACGAGTGCGGCGACGCGGTCGCCCACGGCGTCGGTTCCCATCCCCATTTCACCAACGCCGAGGCCTGGCAGTTCGCCGGCGACCTTGGAGACGGCGCTTTCGATGGCGCGCGCGGCGGCCTTCTCACCGAGGTGATCGAGCATCATCCCGGCCGCGGCGATGCAGGCCAGCGGGTTGATCGTGTTCTGGCCGGTGAACTGCGGCGCGGAACCGCCGACCGGTTCGAACATGGAGACGCCGCCCTTCTCGGGGTTCAGGTTTCCGGATGCAGCAATGCCGAGGCCGCCCTGGATGATGGCGCCGATGTCGGTGATGATGTCGCCGAACATGTTGTCGGTGACGATGACATCATAGATCTGCGGCGAGTTCACGAGGAACATGGAGCAGGCGTCGACGTGGTGATAGGCGCGCTTCACGTCGGGATACTGGGCGCCCATTTCCTCAAAGGCGCGCTCCCACAATTCGAACGCGAAGGTGAGGACGTTGGTCTTGCCGACCAGATGGAGTTGCTTGCGCGGCCGCGTGCGCGCCAGTTCGAAGGCGTAGCGCAGGCAGCGGTCGACGCCCTTGCGGGTGTTGATGGATTCCTGGATGGCGACTTCGTCGGGCGTGCCGCGCTTGAGAAAACCTCCCGCGCCGGCATAGAGGCCTTCGGTGTTTTCACGCACGACGATGAAGTCGATGTCCTTGGCTTCGCGACCGGCCAAGGGGGTCTTGACTCCGGGGGCGAGCTTGCACGGGCGCAGGTTAATGTATTGGTCCAGTTCGAAGCGCAGGCGCAGCAGGATGCCCTTCTCGAGGATGCCGGGCTTTACGTCCGGATGGCCGATGGCGGACAGGAAGATGGCGTCCTGGCCCTTGAGTTCTTCGAGGACTGAATCGGGGAGCACCTCGCCGGTGCGCAGATAGCGCTCTCCGCCCAGGTCATAGTCGGTGCGGTCGATCTTGAAGCCGAACTTGGCGCTGGCGGCTTGCAGGACCTTCAGGCCTTCGCGCATGACTTCGGGACCGGTGCCGTCGCCGTGGATGACGGCGACCTTGTGGGATTTTGCCATGGGTTTTGTGGCTCCTAGCGGGGCGGGTTTGGGGCCCGGACCGTGCGAAGGCGGGGCTCGGCGGGCAAGCCCAAGGTGGGGGAGGGATCCGGCTTCGCGGGGCTGCGCCGGGGCAGGCAGCAGGGACGGCAGGGAGAAGGGAATGAGGGAAAAGATTTCCCGGAGAGGCGGGGGGCGGGGGTTGGATCGGTGCGGATTGGTTCCGGGTTGCCACGTCATAGGGGCGAGGGGATCGTTGGGGGCCTTGGGTGAGTTTGCGCCCTGCCCCAGGTTGATTCTTCTTCGTTGATAACCTTCTTACATGCCTTCTGAAAACCTCCTTCAGCGCGTCTTCGACAAGATCGACGCCGACTATGACTTCCTGCTCGATTCCTTGGAGGAGGTGTTGCGCTCCACGGGGGAGGGGGATTTGGCGGCTTGTTTGCCGCATGTTCGCGTTCGCAATGGGGGGGACAGGCCGGCGGTGGATCCTCGGCGCGAGATCCAGGTGCTGTCTTGTGCGTTTCAACTGTTGAACCTGGTGGAAGAGAACGCCGCCGCGCAGATTCGGCGTATTCAGGAAACGCAGCAGGGGCCCGAGCGGGAGCCGGGGTTGTGGGCGCACAGTCTGGCGCAGCTTCGCGAGTGCGGCATCAGCGGCGAACAGATCGCCGGGGCGCTGCGCGACATTGCGGTCGAGCCGGTGCTGACCGCTCACCCCACGGAATCGAAACGTCCGACGGTGCTACGCATTCATCGCGCGTTGTACCTGATGCTGGTGGCGCTGGAGAATACGATGTGGACGCCGGCGGAGCGCGAGGACATTCACGCGCAGATTCGCACGGCGCTGGAGCGCTTGTGGCGAACGGGTGAGATATATCTGGAGAAGCCGACTGTAGAGTCCGAGCGCGACAATCTTCTCTATTATCTCGGCACTGTCTTCCCGACGGTTTTGGCGCGATTGGATGCACGTTTGCGTCAGGCATGGAAACGGGCCGGGTTGGATCCGGCGCTGATCGATTCGCCGGAGAAGATGCCCCCGTTGTCATTTGGCAGTTGGGTCGGCGGCGATCGGGATGGCCACCCGTTGGTCACGCCGGAGGTTACGCGGGAAACGCTGCAGCGGATGCGCACGGCGGGTTTGACGATGCTGCGGGAACATCTGGTGCAGATGGCAGAGCGCCTGAGTTTGACCGATGAACATCAGGAGCCGCCGGCGATCTTGTTGGAAGGCATTGACCGGTTGGCACATCGCTGGGGCGTTGCTGCCGGGCCAACGCGTGAGCCTTGGAACCGGTTTGCGGAGTTGTTGATCATCGGCATCAATCGCGCTTTTTCGGGATCGAACGGGTACCGCAATGGAGGAGAGCTGGCGGCGGATCTGGTGGTGTTGCGCGAGTCGCTTAACGCCATCGGCGCGGATCGGTTGGCAGCGTCGGATGTGGCGCCGGTTGAGCGGTTGGTGCGCGTCTTTGGTTTCCAGTTGGCGTCACTTGATGTTCGCCAGAACAGCGCGTTTCATGATCGGGCGCTGGGGCAGTTGCTCGCTGCCGCGGGTTTCGAAGACACGGATTTCGCCGGATGGCCGGAGGAGAAGCGGCTGGCTTTTCTGGAGCGGGAGCTGGCTTCGCCGCGGCCGTTTGTCCCCAGCCGCGCGAAGTTGGGTGCGGAGGCCGAATCGGTGCTCGGCTGCTATCGCGTGCTGGCCGAACACATCGACCGCACGGATGGCGAGGGGCTTGGTTCGCTGATCATCAGCATGACGCGCAGCATGTCGGATTTGCTGATGGTGTATCTGTTGGCGCGCGAGGTTGGCTTGGCGTGGCATGATGACGACGGATTGGTGTGTGCGCTGCCGGTGGTGCCGTTGTTCGAGACGGTGGATGACCTCGCGCGGTCGCCGGAGATTCTTCGCCGGTTTGTCGAACATCCTGTCACGCGGCGCACGTTGGGTCATCGGGGCGGCCGGCGCATCCAGCAGGTGATGGTTGGCTACAGCGACAGCAACAAGGATGGCGGCATTTTGTCGGCGCAGTGGCGCATTCACCAGGCGCAGAAGGCCCTGGCGGAAGCGGGACGCCAAGCGGGCGTGGAGGTGATGATCTTTCACGGCCGTGGTGGGACGACTTCGCGCGGCGCGGGGCCGACCCACCGTTTCCTGGATGCCATGCCAAAGGGTTCGCTGGGCGGGCTGTTCCGCCTCACTGAACAGGGTGAGACGATTGCCCAGAAGTACGCGAACCAGATCACGGCAACGTACAACCTCGAACTCCTGCAAGCGGGCGTGACCGCCACGACGTTGAAGCATCGTGCGGGGAAAGGGAACGGCGAGGAGGAATTCGCGGAGGTGATGGAGTCGCTGGCATTGCTGTCACAGGAGGCGTACGAGGCGATCCTGCGCAGCGAGCGGTTCATCGAGTTTTGGGAGCAGGCCACGCCCATCGATGCGCTGGAGACGAGCACCATCGGATCGCGCCCGGCGCGGCGCACGGGACAGAGGTCGATGGAGGATCTGCGCGCGATTCCGTGGGTGTTCAGTTGGAACCAGGCGCGGTATTATCTGCCCGGTTGGTATGGGTTGGGGAGCGGCCTGGCACGATTGCGAGACCAGGATCCGGAAGGGTTCAGGCTTCTGGCGGAGAAGGGGACGAAGTGGTCGTTCCTGCGGTATGTCCTGTACAACGCGGAGACCAGCCTGGCGTCGGCGAGCCTGGAGTTGATGCGTGATTATGCGCAGTTGGTGGAGGACACCGACTTGCGCAATCGCGTGTATTTGGCGATCACGGACGAGCACCGCTTGACCCAGGCGATGATTGACGATTTGTTTCACGCGCCACGCGATCAACGTCGCCCCCGCATGATCAAGACGCTGCGCTTGAGGGACGCGGGGCTTCGGCGGCTGCACAAGCACCAGATCCGCCTGCTGCGCGAGTGGCGGGCGGCGCGCGAAGCTGGAGACGAGGGGCGCGAGGCGCAGTTGCACCCAACGGTGTTGCTGTCCATCAACGCCATCGCCAGCGGGTTGCGCACAACCGGGTGACGCCATGACAGAGCCACAAGCCGCATTCGACCAACGGCCCCGACCGACGAGGGCCTTGGCGCTGGATGCGTTGCGCGGCGCCGCCATCATGGGGATGGCCATCTCAGGCGCTGTCCCGTTTGACGACATGCACCTGCCGCAGTGGATGTATCACGCGCAGTATATCATCACCAAGGGCGGCTATGACCTGACGGTGCCCGGGTTCACCTGGGTGGATCTGGTCTTTCCGGCGTTCATCTTTTGCATGGGAGCGTCGATTCCGTTGGCGTTGACGGGGAGGATTGCGCGGGGTGTGCCGGTGTGGAAACTCATTTTGGGCGCGGTCGGGCGGATGTTTGCGCTCGGGTTCTTTGCGATCCTCGTGCATCACATCACGCCGTGGCATTTCACCGGCAAGGAGACCATCAACCAGCACTTCATGTGGTTCATGATGCTGGTGGGATTTGGCGTGTTGTTTCTGCTTTTTACGCGCTTGCCGGAGAAGGTTCCGCCGTGGATGCGTTGGGGTGCGTGGTCGTTGGGGGTGGTTTTGGCGGTGGTCATCCTGGTCATCACGAACCGGTGGCAGTTTGGCGTGGAGCCACTCGGTTTCTGGGAACGCGTGCGGCGGTCGCTTGCCTTCAGCAACATCATCCTGCTGGTGCTTTCCAATCTGGCGATGTGGGGGGCGTTGGCGTGGTTGCTGACGCGGCGGAATCTGG
>CAZVAQ010000067.1:17770-18167 GCA_964625145.1 uncultured Candidatus Sumerlaeota bacterium | reverse complement strand
TGGCAACCGTAAGTTCCGCGAGGTCCGGGCCCGGCGTTTTCCCTTGGTTCCCCGACCAACCGGTGGGATTGTCGCAACTACCCCAGCCGGACGAATGGAAGGTCGCTCCATGCCGCAAAGATCGATCGCAGAATTGGCGGGCCGTCTCGCATCGGCGGCAAAGCGTGTGCGGCGCGAGATCTTTGAGGCCGACGATCTTGATGTCTTCTCGACATTCCATCGTCTGGGCGTCGACTTCGCACGGTTCATGATCGTCTTGTGGCGCGAGACGGCAGGGAACCAGATATGGCAGCGCGCGTCCGCACTGACCTACACCACGATCCTCTCCATCTTCCCCTTGCTGATGGTGCTGTCCTCGGCGGCGTCCATCTTCTACACCGAGGAGGAAGAGGAACGC